>JAJRZG010000033.1 GCA_024275365.1 Planctomycetota bacterium
GCCATCGCGAGGCCTGCGCCGTTGACGAGGCAACCGATGTTGCCGTCGAGGGCGATATAGGAGAGGTCGAACTTGCGGGCCTGGAGCTCGGCAGGGTTCTCTTCCGTCGGGTCGAAGAGGCCCTGGATGTCTTTGTGGCGAAAGATCGCGTTGTCATCGAAGTTGAACTTGGCGTCGATAGCGAGGATCTGGCCGTCGGGGTGGTCCTCGCTGGAGGGGGTGAGGATCAGTGGGTTGATCTCGGCGATGGTGCAGTCTTTTTCGACAAACGCCTTGGCGAGGGCGAGCATGATTTTGACCGCCTGCCCGACCTGCTTGCCTTTGAAGCCGAGGCGGTAGGCGACGGTGCGGGCCTGGTGCATCTGGAGGCCGGTGAGCGGGTGGAGGGGGGTCTTGATGATCGCGTCGGGGTTGGATTCAGCGACTTGTTCGATCTCGACGCGCCCCTCTGCTGAGGCGATGAGGACATTGCGGCGGGTCTTGCGGTCGGTCGTGATGGCGAGGTAGTACTCGTGGGCGATCTCGACGCCGGCAGCGACGAGGAGCTTGGTGACATCGAGGCCTGCGGGGCCGGTCTGGACGGAGACCATCTTGTTGGTGAGCATGAAGCGGGCGGCGTCTTCAGCCTCTTGGGGAGAGTGGACGAGCTTGACAAAGCCTGCCTTGCCCCGGCCACCGGCGTGGACCTGGGCCTTGACGACGACGAGGGGGCCATGTTCTGCGTTCTGGGATGCTGGACCACTAGCCTGGGAGACGACCTCTTTGTAGGCGTGTGGTGCCTGTTCGATGCTGGTGACGACCTCGCCAGCGGGGACGGGGATGCCGTAGGAGGAGAGGATGTCTCTGGCCTGGTATTCGTGGATTTTCATGGTGGCTCCGGGTTGGTGGAGGTTTGGTACTTTGGGATGGTATGCGGGTCTTTGGGTGCGGAGGGATGGCGCGGAGGGAGCTGTCGCGGTGGGGTATTAGTGAGGGCGCAGTTGGTGAGGGGGAAGGGAACGCGATGGATCAGCGGCGTCGGCGGCGGAGGCCGAGGAGGGCGGGGAGGGTGAGGGCAAAGAGCGTGGGTGGGGTGGGGATGATGTCGCCGTAGACCTTGAAGACGGCGTCGATGACACCTGGCGCTGGCTCCCAGTCGGGATATCCGAGGAAGTCGGATCGTATGTAGGCTACGGTATCACCAAAGATTGTGAACTGTCCCGCTGCCCAGGAGCGGCCCGTTCCGTCCCCAACGAAGCGTGCGCCGGTGTAGTACCGCCCTGGAGCCATTTCGATATCGAGGTTGCGAATCGTAAGCTGATGAATCTCGTGGCCAAACTCGATCCCCTTGAACTCGCTCGTGAAGTCGAGATCGAAGTATTCGACGATTGTGTCGAACTCGGATGTGAGAAGGATGAAATCGGCAGCTACAGGATCGAAACCGATTGGCCTTACCGCAAGCCACTCCAGTTCTCGCAAGGACACGGGTTCGGTAAGAATGAAGTCATCGACAATCCAACTCTCTGGAACCTGGGTGTTGCGTTCTGAACTGATACCCTTTCCATGGTCCCAACTGTCCCAGTCGCCGTTGTCCCAGAGGAGGTCGGGTTGGGCTTGGCTTGCGGTTGCGGTTGCGGCGAGTGCGAGGGCGGCGAGGATGAGGGGGGTGCCGGTCATATGGGACTCCGGATCAGCGTCGGCGGCGGAGGGCGAGGAGGCCGGGGAGGGTGAGGGCGAGGAGTGTGGGCGGGGTGGGGATGATGTCGCCGTAGACCTTGAAGGCCACATCGAGCCCAACTAGTTGCGTCCAATCTGGATAGCCGAAGTGATCTGACTGAAAGTACATCGCCGACTCGCCGCGGATGGTGCTGTTCATCCCGGAGACGGCGCGTGAGGTACCGTCGCCGACCATTCTCCCGCCGATGAAGTATCGCCCGGGCTGAAGTTCAATCGCCAGTCCGCTGAGCGTAACATGGTAGATCTCGAACTCGCCGAAGATCGTGCCGTCGAAGACACGGGAGAAACTGAGATCAGAGAGTTCCGCGATGGTCTCAAAGGCTTCGTTGAGAATGATGAGATCGGATCCGAGCGCGTTCATGTCGTCTCGCATGAGCGAGGTCCACAGGAATTCTCTGATCACAACTGGCTCAGTGATGATGAAGTCATCGACTGACCAGCTCTCGGTAACCAGAGTGTTGCGCTCTGAGCTGTTATTGCTGCCTCCCTCCCAATCTCCGTTGTCCCAGAGAATGTCAGAATCGGCACGACTCTGGACAGCGCAGATACAAAGAGATATTAGAATTATGGTCAATTTCTTCATGCGAGCTCCAATGACACGCCAGGTTCAACTACAGAATCTTCGGTTGCACAGATGGCTACCGAATCGAGCACGGGCAGCCGCGAGTACTGCCCACGCAGGAACTGCTTCCTGCTCGAATATCTCTGTGTCCCAGGCGGCACATTGCCATCGCCCCGCCCTGACCCTCGGCTCATGTAACCGGTCGTGGGCAGCACACCTGAAGTACCCATCCACATCCAGTCGGCCGGCCAAGTCCGTGTGAGCCACTTCCGATCAGGGAGTACGGTACCACCCGCAAATGGGACGCAACTCGGACCAGAACTGAAGCTGTGCCGCCAGCTGGATTGGATAGCACCGGATTGATTCGCCGCGAAACAAACGGTTAGCTCTCTCCCGTCACGGGCACGGACAGCTGTTGACATCAGGCCGGGCATCGAACTACTCCAACTCGAGAATGTGAATTTCTTCATTCTCATCATCTATTGCCGCGATGGCATAAACCCCGGCAGCTACATCTATGTCCAATTCAATCTCGTCGAATTGGTAGAGTGGAAAGCCCGACGCGCTTGTCACATTCGCGTCGCCAAGATAGACGATGACCTCAGTGCCTATACCTCGAATAGCGTTGCGCACGAAGAGTTTGCGTCGCTTCATCCCGGTCGTATTCGTCGTCAGTTCGACGACCGTATCGCCAACTGTGAGCTGCTTCGTCGCGACCTGTTTGTCGGCGGCCTCGGTGATGAGGACGCGGCCGGTGGGGTCGATGGGGAAGGCCTTGGTGGGGTTTGCCATGTTATGCGCCTTCTCCGAGTTCGAGGATTCGGACATCGACGGTGCCGAAATCGGCGTCGCCGCGTTTGGCGTAGACCTTGTTGTCTGGGCCGATGTCGAGGATGAGTTAGTATTCCTCCCAGACGGGGGTGCCGAGGTCGGTATCAAACCCCGTGGGGCCGATGACGATGAACTCCGGGACACTCTCGCCTGTGCGGACGGGTTTGATGAGGAGCTTGCGGCGATTGGCAAGGCCGGTGGTCAACTCGACCTCGGTTGCACCGACGCTGATCTGGGCGTGCTTGGCGGCCGGGTTGGCTTGGTTGATCCGAACGCGGCCGGTGGCGTCGAGAGGCAGGGCTTTGGTGGGGAGCGATGTCATGGCCCGGTCTCCAGCACGCGGACATCGGCGGTGCCCGTCTCGGCGCGGGCGTAGATGGGGGCGTCGGGCGTGAGGTCGAGCCAGATTTCTTCTTTAGCGCGGAGGAGGTAGCCGGTGGTGGTGGTAACACCCGAGGGGCCGATGGAGATGTCGGGGTTGCCGTCGAGCGATTTGATGAAGACCTTGGTGCGGGAGGTGAGCGAGGCGGTGAGTTCGATGGCGGCGGTGCTGGTGACGGTGATCTTGGCGTGCTCGATGGAGCTGCCGGAGCGGTTGGCGAGGAGGTAGGACCGGCGTTCGTCGGCCTGAGCGGGCTCGACCTCGGGCGTGATGGAGATGGCAGTGGAAACGAGCACGGTTGCTCCCTAAATGATCTTGATGAGTTCGAGGGTCGGATCGGCGAGGTCGGTGTCGTCGTTGAATGTGATCCGTTTGACTTGGAGAGAGATGATGCCCGCTACCACCGAATCAATAGTGACAGACTCGCCGGGGAACGGGGAAGAGGATAAAGGCGTTACCACCGGTGCCGGTAGGGTCGGACTCGGCGGGGAGCGTGAGATTGCAGGAGATCGCCTGAACATTTGACGAACGGGCGCGGAGTATGACCTTAGTCACAGTGGGCGAGAGGCCGATGTCGGTCTCCTTGAGAGTCTCGTCGCAGGCCAACATCACGGGCACTGCTGCTCGTGCCATAGCGTGGCTCCTTCTCGGTGTCTCAGCACCATCCGCAGTATGCCCGAGTTGCCGGATGCTATCAAGAGAAAACTGCGGGTTTCTGCGATATATCCGGTGGGTGGCCCAAGTGGCTGCCCATTGTTGGGTGCCATCACTCGCGGCCTTCGTTTTCTCTGGTTCTCTTTCTTCTCTTGCCGCGCAGTGATGCCGGGTGCCATGGTCACGGCTCGGCGTGCCCATGACTAC
>JAJRZG010000300.1 GCA_024275365.1 Planctomycetota bacterium
ATATCGGACGGCAAAGCGTAGGTGTGACAGACAGAGCGAGTACGCGCATCCCAATAAGGTGACAGCAGCGAGAACGGGGAATATGTTGCCCGCTGCAATCGTTGAGAATCGGAGGCGTTGCTCACCTGTAGAGCACAGAGATGAACAGACCAATACTCAATCTTGCGTTGAAATGTGCCGGGCTTGTGGCTGTGGCAGTCGTTTCGGCTGGTGTGCGGTTCGCCCCGGCGCTGTGCTTGAAGTGTGTCTCGCACGGGTATCAAGTTGTCGATACTGCAACACGGCTTGCTGCCACTTCGTTGCACTTGCCTCCGATTGTGATGGGGCTTCTTGATCCGACAGGTTCGGAATCTCTGGCCTCTCTCCCGGCCTCGGTCGTGCTCGCAGATGTGCCCGATGCCCCCGCACCAGAAGCCGCACTCGAAGCCGAGACACCCCATGGAAGCGTCCCGGGGCTTGAGCATGACCCGCTTGTCGTGCAACTCGAGAGTTCAATCCCGCCGTCTGTCCTGACCAAGACGATCAAGCTCCTCCAAGAGGGGAGTCAGGTGGGATCGATACTGCTCAGCCCGGTTGACCGAGGTGTGGTACAACCCTCTGGCGACCTGGTCGGTGCTGGCGGTGCGTGCGGCTGGGGCGGCACTCTCAAAGCGCAGGCACGCTTGATCGAACTCCAAGCCGAGGAACTCGAGCAGCTTGTGAACCAGTGATTCAGGGTTGGCAACCAGCGCCTCATACGAGAGCTCGAAAATCGGTATGTCGAGCTGCTCAGACCAGTGGGTCATCAGCCGCTCGCAATCGTGGTGATACCGGGCGAGTGTGCGAAGATCAGCACAATAACTGTTGTCATTAAACGGCTGCATGTAGCATGAGAGACAGGTATCTGCCGGGTCACGACGGCACCAGATGACACGGGCCTTGGGGAGCGCAAGCTGGGCCAGCCCGAGCAGCTTGAAGTTGGCGGGCATCTTGTCTGTCAAGATTCGGGCTTGGCCGCGCAGGGGATTCGCGTTGTCGAGATAGGCGCGTGAAGCTTTGGCAACCGCCTCTGGAGTACACCGGGAGAGGTCGGTCAGGAGCCCCATTGCGCGTGCGCCGCTTGCATCAATCCCTCGGGCAGCCGCTCGCAGCCAGGACAGTTCGCCACCCGCACGCACCTCTGGGTGGGCTGCGAGGATCTGCTCGGTGAGTGTCGTCCCGCTGCGACGCACGCCGACGATGAAGACCTGCCCCTCTCCTTCGCCCTCAGCTTGAGTGTGCTGCGCGAGAGTCTCGCGAGTCCATGTGTCAACGATCTCATCGATCGCTCGGGCCTGGGCTTCGATATCAAACGCCCGTGATTCAAGCGCATTTGCCCGACGGCACGCATCGAACGCCTCATCAAACCGACCGAGAGCATCGAGCACCGCGCCCAACTCAAAGAGCACCTGCTGACGACCAAGGGGGGGCTCTTCGAGACGGGACGATGCACGCTGGAGGGGCTCGACCGCCTCGGATGCCTTCCCGAGCAGCCGACACACTCTGCCGTACTGGGCGAGAAGGCCGGGGCGATCGGCACCGTGAGAGACCGCCCCCGAAAGCAGCGCATACGCCTCGTCGTGCTGGCGGGTGGTTGCGAGGAGCTCACCGAGGTTCGAGGTCACGATCTGGGCTGCGGGGTGAGAGGCGTGGGCTTCTCGGAGCAAGTCAATCGCAAGGTCGAGCTGGCCACGGCCACGATGGATGAGCGAGAGCGTCACGGTCCATTGCGGCGGGGGCGCAGGGTGGTTGCCAAGAGCGGTCAGGATGTCGTGCTCGGCCTGGTCATACTTACGCAGTCGAACCCGGGCTGAGGCACGGATGGCAAGGGCTGGTGTCAAACCCGGTGAGAGCGCAAGGGCTTCGGTCGCGATCGCTTCTGCTCGCTCGGCCTGCCCGGCTCCGAGCGCACGCATCGCCGCCTCTCCGAGGCTCATGAGCTGGTAATCCCGAGGTGTCCGTCTGGCCATGCCAATGCGCTCCTGCCTGGGACCTGAGAAAGCTGTCTGCATAAGAATAGCGGCCGACTGGGAAGACCCAATCGGCCGCTGTAAGTCTTAAGGAACTCATCCAACCAACACGCTCAATCCACACAGTCAGTTCTCGCTGGCGGTCTCTGTTGCGGGCTCGACAGTGGCGGGCTCGACGAGCGAGACCTCCCGGACCTCGATGTGGGGCATCCCGACTGAATCGGATGCGTCAGCGCCCAGTGCCTCTGCGGCTGCGGCGGCCTCGGCGAGCATGACATCCTCATCGTTCCAGTCGTCTCGGGGTGGATCAACCAGATACTTGACCCGGATATCCTGGTAGCGACGGAAGCCGGTGCCGGCGGGAATGAGGTGCCCGAGCAGGACATTCTCCTTGAGGCCGATGAGGTAATCCTCGGCCCCTCGGAGCGATGCCTCGGTCAGGACCTTGGTACTCTCCTGGAAGGATGCTCCCGACAGGAACGACTCGCTGGAGAGGGCGGCCTTGGTGATGCCAAGCAGCAGTGTGCGACCCGTTGCCGGGCGGCCCTTGCGACCCTTGGCCGGTTCCTTGCCCTCACCCTCGGCGCGGGCGTTGGCTTCTTTGACCTCATCACGCGGGTAGAGCTGATCGACCCGCAGGTCGGTGCCGCCCGCATCGGTGATACGGAGCATCATGGCTGTCGCGTTGTTCTTCTGGCGGAAATTATACCTGTCAACCACTTCCTGAGGCAGGAGGTCGGTGTCGCCGGGGCTCTCGACCTTGATCTTGCGAAGCATCTGACTGAGGATCAGTTCGATGTGCTTGTCGTTGATGCCCACGCCCTGCGCACGGTAGACATTCTGCACCTCGTCGAGCATGTAGCTCCAGAGCTCTTCCTCGCCCTTGATCCGCAGGATGTCATGCGGGACCAACGGCCCCTCGCAGAGCGGATCGCCCGCGACCACCATATCGCCGGCGTGCACCAGCAGGGGCTTGTCGCTGGGGATGTGGTGGTCCTTCTCGATATCCGAATCGGCGATCACACGCACGGTCATCTTGCCCTTGCGCTTGTCAGAAAGAATCTCGACTCGGCCAGAAATCTCGGCCATGATCGCCGGGTCCTTGGGCTTGCGGGCCTCAAAGATCTCCGTCACGCGGGGGAGGCCACCGACGATATCCTGCGAGCCCGCTGCCGCCCGGGGCTGGCGAGCAAGCATGGTGCCAGCCTCAACCGTTATGCCATCCTCGACCTCGATACGGGCCTTGGCGGGAAGGTAATGGAAGTCGAGGATGTTGCCCTCAGTATCGACGATATTGAGCTGCGGCCTCAGGTCGCCCTTGTGCTCGACGACAACTTTAGCCTTGCGGCCCTGACCGGCATCCTCTTCGCGGTAGGTCTGCCCGAGCTCGATATCGACATAGCGAACCTCACCGGACTTCTCTGCAAGGATGGGCGTGCGGTGCGGGTCCCACTTGACCACTGCCTGGCCCTTCTTCACTGCGTCGCCAGCCTTGACATACAGGAACGCGCCGTACGGCAGCTTGTACTTCTCAAGCTCCCGGTTCTTGTCATCGAGCACCGCGAGTTCGGCGTTGCGCTTGAGCACAACATGTGCCTCGTTGCCATCGTCATCGGTGACGAGCACCTCGTTGCAGTCTCGGAGTTCGAGCCTGCCCGCGTTGACCGTGCGGTACTCGGTTTCCTGCGTGGTGCGCTGCCCGATGCCCCCGGTGTGGAATGTCCGCATCGTGAGCTGCGTCCCCGGCTCACCGATCGACTGGGCCGCGATGATCCCGACCGCTAGGCCCTCCTCGACGAGCAACCCCGTGGACATGTCCATGCCATAGTCAAGCACCGAGCACCCGGTACGGCTCTCGCTCGTCAGCGGCGAACGGACCGCAACCGAATCAAGCCCGAGCTCCTCGATCTGCTCGGCAGCCTGAAGCGAAATCATCGAGTTCTCGTTCACGATCACTTGGTCGGTGACCGGGTTGATGATCGTGTTGATGCTGACGCGGCCGACGACCTGCTCAGACAACGGCACATCGATCTCTTCACCCTTATAGATGGCGCGCTTGATCAGCCCGCGACGAGAGCCGCAGTCGTGCTCGCTGACGATGACGCTCTGGGCGACATCGCAGAGCTTGCGCGTGAGATACCCAGAATCTGCCGTCTTGAGCGCCGTATCGGCGAGACCCTTGCGGGCACCATGCGTGGACGAGAAATACTCGAGGATATTGAGCCCCTCGCGAAAGTTCGCCCGGATCGGGGTCTCGATGATCTCGCCCGAGGGCTTGGCCATCAGGCCCCGCATCCCCGCGAGCTGCATCATCTGGCTCACATTGCCTCGGGCGCCCGAGTCACTCATCAGGTAGATCGGGTTGAGATAGAACTCGCCCTCTTTCGTCTCGATGTCGGTCTCTTCGCCCTCCGCGTTTCGGCGGTCATTCTTGAGCGTCTCGATGAGCTTCTTGGTCACCTCTTCGCGGCAGTGGGCCCAGATATCGAGCAACTGGTTGTACCGCTCGCGTTCGGTGATGATGCCACGGTCGTAGTTCTTCTCGACACGCAACACCTTCTTCTGAGCCGCAGCAATCAACTCGGGCTTGGCATCAGGAATACGCAAGTCGTTGACGCCAAATGAAAGACCCGCAAGCGTCGCCTGCTTGAAGCCGATCTCCTTCATGTCGTCGAGCAGGGAGATGGTCGCCGGCTTGCCGCAATACTTGAAACAGTCGTCGATCACGCGGGCGCAGCCCTTTTTGCCCAAGGCGCAGTTGTAGAACGGCATGCCAGAGCCGAGGATATCAGCAAAGAGCACCCGGCCAACAGTCGTGACAATGCGGCGGTTCTCGGGCAGCGGCTCGGGCGAGCCACCCTGCGAGTTGACGACCGTCTCAAAGCCAACAAGACGGACCTCGATACGCTCATGAATAGCGATCTTGCCCTTTGCATAGGCAAGCAGCGCCTCGTGGCGGTCCTTGAACTTGTGGAGCTCTTTGACGGGCCGATCATCAGGCACACCCGTCGTGATGAAGTAGACACCAAGCACGATATCCTGCGAAGGCGAGATGATCGG
>JAJRZG010000301.1 GCA_024275365.1 Planctomycetota bacterium
CCACCTCGGTTGGGTGGTGGCCATAGTCGTCATAGACGCAGACAGCCCCACCCCGCACAGCCCGGTCCCCGAGTTTCTGCGTCCGCCGATCGATGCCTCTGAACGCGCCAAGGCTCGCTGCAACTCGCCTCGGTTCGGCACCGAGGCGGACCGCGAGCACGCACGCAGTGGCGGCATTCATCGCGTTATGCACGCCGGGGATCTGCATCGTCCAGCCCGCGACCGTCTCTCTCTTGTGCGTGAGTACGACATCGCTCGTGCTCGAATCAACCCAGACAACCCAGTCGGCAGCCGGGCTGAAGCCGATCGTCTCGACCTTGCAGGAAAGGCCCGCGGTGATCTGGCGGCGGTGGGCACCCTCGTCGGCAATCAGGAGGTAGCCTCCCTGGTCGGCGGGCGGGACAAGCCGGGCAAACTCGGTGAAGCTCTCAATGACCGCATCGAGGGAGCCGTAGTAGTCGAGGTGGTCGGCCTCAACCGAGGTGATGGCAGCCAGCGTCGGGCGGTGGTTGTGGAAGGAGCGGTTGAACTCGCAGGACTCGGCAAGCAGCAGGCCCGACTTGCCCGCAAAGGGGCCCAGGGGGATGGTGTCAGAGCCGAGGCGGAAGCCTGTCGCGGCTCGGGGGCTGGAAAGCCCCCGCCCCTGGGGGAAGGGTTGTGATTGTGAAAGCCCGCCCTCCTCAGAGGGTGGGACAGCCAGACACCCCAGAGGCAACTGCGGGCAGACGGCCCCGACGATCACCGTTGGATCGAGCCCGGCATCGATAAGGGCAGTGCCGAGCATTGCGGTGATCGAGCTCTTGCCGTGCGTCCCGGCCATGCACACCCCCGTCCGCCCGAGCATGCACTTGCCCAGAGCCTCGGCGTAGGTCATCGTGGGGAGGCCCCGGGTGGTGGCAGCGAGCATCTCGGGGTGGTCGGGGCGGATGGCAGCCGAGGCAATGACGAGTTGGCAATCTTCGGGCAGGGTGCCCTGCTGCTGGTCAAACGAGACTGGGATTCCCATGGATTCCAGGCGGTCGGTGACTGCGGTCGATATCGAATCGCTCCCTGAGACGGCCGCCCCACGGGCTTTGAGCATCTGGGCGAGCCCGGACATGCCACACCCACCGATGCCGATCATGGAGATGAGGCGGGTGTGGATATCGAAATGGTGGCACGGCTCTCCGAGCCGTGAGTCGTATGCGGGGCGGGGAATGGGGGGGGGGGCAGGGTTGGTTGCGGGCACAGCGTGGGCTTGGGTCTGCTTGGGCGCGTCTGGCATAGTCACAGAGTATCGGAAGGATGAAGGGGGAAGGATGAAGGATGAAGGCGGGGAGGCAGAACGCGGAGACGCGGAGGGAACGCGGAGGTCGCAGAGAGAGACAGAAAGGCAAGGATTGATGGTGGCACCAAGGAGCCGTGCCACCGTGGTGAGCCCCTATGCTCGGGACATGAAACCGCCCCCACCTCCGCTCCCCTACAAAATCTCCTGCCTCTGCGACCTGCGTGACGCCAGCGGGCGGGTTCTGCTGCTGCATCGGCTCAAGGCCCCCAACAAAGACCTCTACTCCCCCATCGGGGGCAAGCTGGAGATGGGCACGGGCGAATCACCCGCCCAGTGTGCCCAGCGGGAGATCCACGAGGAAGCCGGGATCGAGATCCCGATCGAGCGGCTGCACCTGACGGGGTTGATCTCGGAGGCGGCCTTCGAGGGCAGCGGGCACTGGCTGCTGTTTTATTACCGGGTGCTCGGGGCGGTCGAGGTCGAGGCTGGCCCCATGGACGAGGGTCGGCTGGAATGGCACGAGCTGGACGAGATCGACTCGCTCACCCTGCCCGATTCTGATCGCCTGGTGATCTGGCCTCTGGTCCGTCGGGCCGAGCCTGAGGGTGGGGGTCGGGAGGGGAAGTTGCCGGGGTTTTTCGCGGTGCATATTGACTGCACGGGGCCGGAGATGGTCTGGAAGGTGGAGCAGGAGGAGAGGCCCAAGGCCCAAGGATAAAGGCTGCACAATGAAGGCAGCAGCGGCAGGGAGAAAAAGAGAGCCTGAAGCGCAAACCAGGAGCCTCTCCCTTCACCGCCGAGCACGCCGAGGCCGCTGAGGGAGGTACAAAGGCGGTTTTTCACCTCCTGCATCCCTGCGTTCGGTCTTTTCTTGGGATGAGTGAGGGGGAAGGGTCCGTTGAGACGATGTTGTGGGCCGTCGAGACAATGGTTTCGGCCATCGAGACGATGTTGTGGGCCGTCGAGACAATGTTTTCGGCCATCGAGACGATGTTGTGGGCCGTCGAGACAATGTTTTCGGCCGTCGAGACAATGTTTTTGATCGATGGCACGCTGCTCTGACCGCCCCCAAAGCCTCTCTCTGGCAGACAAGGCCCGCAGAAACGGGGAAATGCCCCGGCTTGAAGTCAGACCCACGAGGGATTTGATGGTGTGAAATCCGTTCGAGTGCTGTTCCGTATACTCCTGATGATGAAACCCAAGATGGACAACAAGGGCACCAGGCTGATTCGGCTGACGGCGATGGTGCTTTCGCTGGCTCTCGGCCTGGCTGTCACCGCGCAAGAGGCAGGCCAGACTTCCACAACCCTCCAAGATCGCTCCGGAGGGGCAAACTCCATCACAGCCGTCCCCTCCCACCGCCAGGCCGACAATATCGCCATCATCATGATCGAGGGGCCGATCACGCGGATCACCTCCTACAGCTTCCAGAGGCGGCTGGCGATCGCTGAGCAATCCGGAGCGAATGCAATCGTCGTCGAGCTCGACACCCCCGGCGGCGAGGTCGGGGCGGTGCTCGAGATCTGCGATGCGATACGCAACTCACCAATCACCAACAGCGTCGCGTGGATCAACCCGACGGCCTATTCAGGCGGGGCAATCATCGCGCTGGCGTGCAAAGAGATCGTGACCGCCCGGTCGGCCCGGATGGGCGATGCCCTGCCGATCAGGCTCAGCGAGATCGGACAACTGATCGAAATGCCGGAAGCCGAGCGGCAAAAAATCACCGCCCCGCTGCTCGGTGAGGTGGTTGGGTCGGCACGGCTGCGCGGGTGGGATGAGTTCATCGTGCAGGGGTTTGTCGCGCTGGGCGTTGAGTTGTGGTGGGTGCGCGACACGCAGACCGGCGAGACCTTTGCCATCAATGAGACCGAATACCGGATGCTCTTTGAGGGCGACCCGCCACGGACACGCCCGATCCTCAGCAACGCCCCGAAACTCTCAGCCGCCTCACCCGGCACGCCGACCGATTCAACGAACGATGACGGGGCAACAGAACCCGACCCGGGCGCATTCCGTGCTGCGGGGCCGAGGGTCGCGGCGATCGATGTGAACACCGTCGAGATCGGCAGAGAGTCCACCCGGCGGGTGGTCTCGGAAAGCCAGAAGGGTCAGATCGAGCTCATCGGCTACCTGTGCAGCGGCGACGGGCCGTTGATCCTCGATGCCGACCAGTTGGCGATGCTGGGATTTGCCTCCAACATCAACAGCACAGGAACGCTCGATCCGATGCTCCGCGATGCTGATCTGGAGCGGTACTTCGGTGCGAAAAACCTTCGGCGGCTCGAACCGAACTGGTCGGAGGGGCTCGTGATCTTCTCGACCCACACGGCAACGCGGGGCGTGCTGCTGGTGGTCTTTCTGCTGATGCTCTTCCTCGAGATGTCCCACCCGGGCGTGGGGCTGCCGGGGGCGATCGCGCTGGTCGCGCTCGTGGGGTTGCTCGCACCGCCGGCCCTCATCGGGCTCGCCAACTGGTGGGAGATCGGGGCGATCGCGCTGGGCATCCTGCTGATGTTTGTCGAGGTGCTGCTGCTCCCGGGCTTTGGCATCCCCGGGATCGCGGGGCTGCTGCTGCTCTTTGGGGGCATGCTGGGCACCTTTGTCGGCGACACGGGGGGGCTCTTTCCCAACAGCCCGCAAGAGCAGAGCAACATGTTCTATGGCATGCTCACGATGGTGCTGAGCCTCATGACCGCTGGTGTCGGGATGTACTACATTGCGAAAAACTTCGGGTCGATCCCGATATTGGGGCGGCTCATCCTGGATGACGAGAACGAGAGCAACGACGGGCTGCTGGCGGCCATGACGAGCGAGAGCGATGCACTCCCGGCCATCGGCACGAGGGGACGGGCAATCACACCGCTGCGACCGTCGGGGCGGGGAGAGTTTGGTGACCAGATTCTTGATGTTGTCAGCGACCTGGGGTATGTTGATGCCGGGAAAGCGGTGCGGGTCGTCGCGGCTGATGAGTTCCGGGTGGTCGTCGAGGAGATCGACGGGACTTCGTGAAGATCGAAAGACAGAAAGGCATTTTACTGCAGAGGACGCAGAGTTTCGCAGAGGAAATGCAGAGAAGAGATGGTGGCACGGCTCTCCGAGCCGTGCGTTAAGTACCTTGTATCTTGTATTTGATCCGCATGGCTCGAAGAGCCGTGCCACCTTGTCTTTCCTCTGTGATACTCTGTGTCCTCTGTGGTAAGATCGTCTTCGAGAGATGTGACCAACAGGAAGGGTTATTGCGTGGACGAGAATACAGCATTGCTTCTGGGGCTTGGCCTGCTTGCTGCCAGCTTTCTCTTGGTGGTCGCCGAGCTCTTTATCCCCTCGGGGGGGTTGCTGGCGATCGGGGCTGTAGCAGCAGCGATCTCGGGGGTCGTTGTGCTGTTTCTCAAGGTGGATGCGTGGTGGGGGTTCATCGGGCTTGGGCTTGTGCTGGTGGGTGCGCCGGTGACGCTCAACCTGAGTCTCAAGGTCTGGCCACACACACCGATCGGGAAGAAGATGCTGATGGGGGAGACGACCGAGGCAGACATCGAGGCCAGGCGGGCTGCCGAGCTTGAAGCCCGGGAACGCCGGCAGGCGCTGGTCGGGGCCGATGGCGAGGTGGTGACACCGCTGCGGCCTGTAGGGGTGATCCGGATCGGTGATGCCCGGTTTGATGCACTGGCTGAGGTGGGCATTCTTGAGGTTGGCCAGCGGGTGAGGGTGACGGCAGTCACGGACAATCATATCAAGGTGCGGGCGGTGTGATGGCAAAGATGAAGGCAGGAAGACACAGGGGGATGGGGGCGTGCAGGGCGGGTGCCGTGTATACTCAGTGGACTGAACATTTGACCCTCTCGCAAGGAACGACCATGCCACGCCAATCGCTGACTGTCTCAGGTTTCCTCGCCGCGTTCATCATGCTCGCAGCTCCTTCTGCCGCCCTTGCTCAGACTGGCACCGGCGGGCTCGGGGGTGTGATGATCGCGGTTATGGTCGTCGTCAGCTTGGCGGTCATCATCGGGGTGTTCCTGGTCGGGCAGTTCATCAACCTCTGGATCCAGGCGTTGCTCTCCAAGGCCCCCGTGGGCATCTTCGAGCTTGTCGGGATGCGGCTGCGGAAGGTGGACATCAAGACGATCGTCTACAGCCGTATCCGGGCGGTGAAATCCGGAATGCAAATCTCGACCAACGAGCTTGAGACGCACTACCTCGCGGGCGGCCGGGTGCCCAATGTCGTCAGCGCCCTGATCGCGGCCCGCAAGGCGAAGATCGACCTTGACTTTGACACCGCCTGCGCGATCGATCTTGCGGGGCGTGACATCCTCGAAGCAGTCAACACCAGCGTGAACCCGAAGGTCATCGACTGCCCAAACCCCACGGGCGGCCGGTCGACGATTGACGCGGTCGCCAAGGATGGCATCCAGCTCCGGGCTCGGGCCCGCGTGACGGTGCGGACCAACCTCGGTCGGCTCGTCGGCGGCGCAACCGAAGAGACAGTCGTCGCCCGTGTCGGCGAGGGTATCGTCTCGGCGATCGGCTCGGCCGACTCCCACAAGCATGTGCTTGAGAACCCTGACCGTATCTCCAAGGCGGTGATGTCCCGCGGGCTCGATGCGGGGACAGCCTTTGAGATTCTCTCGATTGATATTGCCGATATTGATGTCGGCGAGAACATCGGTGCCAAGCTCCAGGCCGACCAGGCCGAGGCGGACAAGCACCGCTTCCAGGCGGAAGCCGAGAAGCGCCGTGCGATGGCAGTCGCGCAGGAGCAGGAGTTCAAGGCCGAGATCGAGAAAAACCAGGCGCTCGTGGTGCTCGCCCAGGCCGATGTGCCCAAGGCGATCGCCGAATCGTTCCGCTCAGGGCATCTCGGGGTGATGGACTATTACCGCTTGCAGAACATCCAGGCCGACCCCGGGATGCGAGGCTCGATCGCGGGTGATGGGGCCAGCGAGAGCCGCCCGAGCACCTAATACGCATCCTGCCTGAAACTCGTGCGTCAACGGGGGGGGAGAGGAGAGCCGCGCCACCAGTCATCTCCGCGTTCGGCCATGCATCGAACAGAGCCGCGAGCGCAAGCGACCGGTTTCGGTGGATCGGCATGTGCCAGCACCCGCCAACCCGTCGCTTGCGCTAGCGGCTCTGTTGATCCGGCCTTCCCGCTGCGACGCACGAGTATCACCGGGGATGCGCATAAACAGCTTGCTAATGGCAGTAATGTCAACACTTGACTTGTCGTACAGGCTACCCGCCTGCCTCACAATGGGTGAATGCCTCGGCTCTGTGCGAGCCTACTTCTCCCCCGCATCCAACACCGGCAGCGGACCGACCGCATCGCCCAGAATCCGGGCGATCGTCTGCCCATCTTTGTCATAGCGGGACAGGGCGTAGTCACGGGCTGCACGCCGGGCAGCATCACGGAGAGCCGGATCAGCGCCAGCATTGAGCAGCACAAAGACCGCATCAACATGTCCGCCCCCGGCTGCTGCCATAAGGGCTGTGCGACCACCCTCGTCTGTTGCGTCGAGATCATGCCCGGCAGCGACCATCGCCGTCACCGCTTTGATATCCCCCCTACTTGCAGCCGCGATGAGTGTCGTGGGTGGTGTGTTGGACGCACCATCGGCCCCAGTGTCTGGCACGGCTTCACCACCCCCGTCAACCTCATCGAGGTCAGGTGTTGCCGGGGCGTGGGTGGTGTCGGTGGTCTGGTCGATGTGCGTGACACTCTCGGCAACAGGCTCGATCTGGTCAGTCGCTCCGGTGAGAGTTTCAGCGGGCAAAGACCCACCCTCACCTTCAACAGTTGGTGTCGGGTTGGTGCGGTTGACAATCGCGAACACAACGATCGCGGCAGCGACGATCACCGCGAAAATGACAAAGATCGAGTTGGTTCGTTGTGCGCTCATGGGTGGGTGTCTCCGGGGATCACAGCAAGAAACCGGGCTGCAAGCACCCTCGCAACCCGGTGTGGTTCGCAGCTCCGTGGTACCACACTCTGACAGGTGGCAGAAGTGACTGAATCGCCCCGGAGGCGCGAGCGACCCGACGAACTACCAAGGGGCTCAGTCCTCCTCGTCGTGTGGCTTGAAGGCATCGATGACCTCCTGCTGGACATGGGGCGGCGTCCGCTCGTCGTGGCTGTAGCTCATGACGAACGAGCCCGAGCCGCCGGTCATGCTTTTGAGTTCGTTCGAGTAGTTCTGCACTTCACCGAGCGGGGCAGTTGCACGAATTACGCACACATCGGACCCGAGCATCTCGGTATCCTGCACCCGGCCTCGTTTGGTGGACATATCGCTAGCGATGTCGCCCATGTAGTCACTCGGGACCGTTACCTCAAGCTCAACAAACGGCTCGAGCAGCACGGGCTTGGCTTTCTTGACCGCCTCGACAAACGCCCGCTTGCCGGCTGCGACAAACGCGACCTCCTTGGAATCGACCGCATGGAACTTGCCGTCGTAGACTTCGACCCTGACACCGGTCAGCGGGTAGCCCGCGACCGCACCATCTGAGAGGACCGACCGGACACCCTTCTCGATCGCGGGCATGAACTGCCTGGGGATCGACCCGCCGACGGTGGCATTGACAAACTCAAAGCCCCCATCTTGGTCCTGCGGCAGAGGCTCAACCCGGAGATAGACCTCGCCGAACTGGCCGGCACCACCGGTCTGCTTCTTGTGGCGGTGGTGCCCCTCGGCCTTGCCCGAGATGGTCTCTTTGTAGGCAACCTTGGGTGTTGTCGTCTCGACCTTGATCCCGAAGCCGTGATGGAGCTTTTCGAGCATGACACGGAGGTGCAGCTCGCCGAGCCCGCGGAGCACGGTCTGCTTGGTTGCCACGACCCGTTCAATCTTAAAGCAGGGGTCCTCGGCTTCGAGCTTGGCTATGGCGGGGCCGAACTTGGATTCATCCTTGTGGTTGGTCAGCTCGACCGCCAGGCCGTACATGGGTGTGGGCAGCGGCAGCGGCTTGAGGTGGAGCCCGTCGAGCTCGTGCCCCTGGTGAAGCAAACAATCAAAGCCGACCTCATCGACCTTGGCGATGACGCCGATCTCGCCGGGTCCCATCGCGTCGGTCTCGGCGTTCTCCTTGCCCTGTGGCCGGAGCACATGCGAAATGCGGATCGCCTTTTTCTGATCGCCAATATGAATCTCGCTCTTGCTCTTGAGTGTGCCCTGATGGATCTTGAAATACCCGAGCTTGCCGACTAAGGGATCGCTGGCAATACTGAAAACATGGGCGATCGTGGGCTTGTCGGCGTCGGGCTCGGCTTGCATCTCTGAGCCTTCTTCGGTGATGAAGGTCCTCGGGTTGCCCTCGAGTGGGCTGGGCAAAAGCGATGCAAAGACATGCAGCAACTGATCGATGCCTGCGCCGGATTTTGCGCTGACATAGCAGATCGGGACGAGGTGCCCCTCGCGGAGTGATTGCTCAAAGGCCGCGTGGACCTTGCCCTTGTCGAGTGCGTCTGTGTCACCCTTGTCGAGGTACTCTTCCATGAGTGCCTCATCAACCTCGACAACCTGCTCGACGATCGCGGTGTGGGCATCATCAACACTTGAGAACTCGGTCGCCTCTGCGCCGCCGTGGCTGTCAAAGACATTGATGACGCTCTCACGCCCTTGGGCCGGGATATTGATAGGGACACACACAGAGCCGAGCCGGTCGCGGATGCTCTCTGTGAGCTCTTCGAGGTCAACCTGCGCCTCATCGATCTTATTAATGATGACTAGCCTAGGGAGGTTCCGCTCGCCCGCAACCTGAAAGAGCCGACGGGTGGTGGTCTCAATGCCACGCCCGGCATCAATGACAATGGCAACGGTTTCGACAGCAGGAAACGAGGCGATGGCGTGCCCGATGAAGTCAGAAAGCCCTGGAGTGTCCACGATATTGACAAGGTGCCCTTCGTGCTCAAAGTGGATAACGCTCGGGCGGAGCGAATGGTGGTGGTCTTTCTCTTCCTGGGTCCAGTCGCTGACAGTGTTCCCATCTTCGACGGTGCCCATGCGATTGATTGTGCCGGTGGTGAAAAGCAGCCGCTCTGCGAGGGTTGTCTTTCCGCCACCGGAGATTCCAGCCAGGGCGACATTGCGGATTTCAGCAGGATTTCGGACAGTCATGGGCGAAGACCTCCAACCCCCCAGCGGCGACAGGCACCGCTGCGGGAACTTGTGTGTGACCGCGCCGGCGATCGGGCTTGTGCCCACCGACGCCTTGGGGACAAATCAGTCTCGTGCCAAGCCCCGCTGGCCCTCCCGGACCGGGGCTGCCGAGCCTTCCTCAACCAAAGAGTCTAGCGTTCAATCAGCGACTTGGCGGGTGTTTGGCCCCATTCCCGACTACCGTACCCGACTATGCCTGACACCCCCGTCATCACCCGTTTCGCCCCCTCCCCCACCGGCCACCTCCATATCGGGGGGGTCCGGACAGCACTCTTCTGCTGGGCCTATGCCCGGAGGCACGGAGGGCGGTTTGTGCTGCGGATCGAGGACACCGACCAGAAACGCTCCAGCGAGGACGCGGCACGGGGGATTCTGGAGGATCTGGCGTGGCTGGGGATCGGCTGGGACGACGGGCCGGGGTTCGAGGTGGCCCGGCTCTCCGGGCCGGATGGGGTGGTGGCCCGGCTCTCCGAGCCGGATCAAATCAAGTCTTCAGAGCAACCAGAAAGCCCCGGCTCGGAGAGCCGGGCCACCTATGGCGGGGATGCCCGGGGCGTGGGGCCTTTTTACCAATCCCAGCGACTCGACATGTACAAAAAATATCTCAACCGCCTGCTCGAAGCCTACCTTGCCTACCCCGCCTTCGAGACGAGCGAGGAACTGGCAGCCATGCGGGCCGAGGCCCAGGCTCGCAAGGAGTCGTTCTGCTATCGCCAGCGGACCGACTACGACCGGCAGCATGCGCACGCCGAGATGCGCCGCCGCGAGGAGGCGGGCGAGCCGTTCGTCGTGCGGTTCCGGACGCCCACCAAACCGATCCGGGTTGTGGACAGTGTGCTCGGTGAGATCGACTTCGACGAACAGCACACCGACGACTTCGTCATCCGCAAGGCCGACGGCTATCCGACCTACCACTTCGCCGTCGTCATCGACGATGAACTCATGGGCGTGACGCATGTCCTCCGAGGCCAGGAGCACCTCAACAACACACCCAAGCATGTGGCGTTGCAACAGGTATTGACCCGCGACGATGGTGCCCCCTTCCGTATGCCCGTCTATGCGCACATGCCGCTGATCTTCAACACCGACTGCTCGAAGATGAGCAAACGGGACAAGGACAAGCTCGTGCGTAGCAACTGCTCCGGATTGCGTGCGTGGCCAAGAATCACTTACTGGTGGCTCGCAACCAGAATCACCGAAGGGAAGTTGACTGATGAAGAAAATGGCAAACTGAAGTGGTACATTGATGACCATTTCATGGACGGTACGCATGTGGAGTTGAAGGCTCTGCAACCAGACTGCCTTGCAAACCAAGTGACACAGCGTCCGGAGATGCGAGTACGGTTGGCGGAGGGAACAAGGCAGCTTGTTGATTGGTTCCGTGACAAATCCCGCCAACTCCCGACCGATGCTCTCATGACAATCGCCCGTGACCTCTCGATCGACCTCCCCGAGATCGATGTCGAGGACTTCCGCCGGAGCGGCTATCTGCCCGAGGTGCTCTGCAACTACCTCGCCCTGCTCGGCTGGAACCCGGGACTCAAGAACGAGGACGGCACCGACCTCGAACGGTTCGATATGGCCTTCCTCTGCGAGCACTTCTCGCTCGAACGCATCGGCAAGAGCAACGCCAAGTTTGACCGCGACAAGCTGGCCGCCTTCAGCCAGGCGTCGTTGGCCGCGATGGAACCAGACGACTTTCCCCGCGAGCTTCGGGCGTGGTGCAAGCGGTACGACCCGGCGCTGCTCGACACGCTCGGCAACCGGTTCGACCTTGCGGCCCGGGCGATCCAGCCCCGGGTGAAGACACTCGGCCAGTGCCGCGAGCCGATCGGGTTTGTGCTCACGCCCGCTGAGGCGATCGAGTTCGACCCCAAGGCTGTCAAAAAAGCCCTACACAAAGGCGACCCCAACGGCCTGTCGGTCCTCACCGATTTCCGTAAGACGCTGGCGACGATCGAACCCTTCGAGCCCGAGCCGATCGAGGCGGCCGTCAAGGCGTTCTGCGAAGCCCGCGAGATCGGCATGGGCAAGCTCGCCGGGCCGTTGCGGGTGGCTATTACCGGCAGCAATGTCAGCCCGGGGCTGGGCGAGACGCTGGCGCTCGTGGGCAAAGATGGAGCAATCGTGCGAATCGGGCATTGCCTTGAGGAATGTGCTCTACCAAACGAGTAGAGCATCTTGCATCCGTGTGTTTCGGATGCCGACGCTGAGCTTGCCAAGCATCGGATTGTCTTTGGAGTCTTCCCAAGAACACTCAATCCGACACTTCGGCTTCGTGCGCAGCCTCAGTGTCGGCATCCGGGTTCTTGAGTTTCTGCGCACGCCCGAGCGCGATCGAGAGGACGCACCACACCACTGCAAACGGCACCGTGGCACCAGCCATGAGCGTGATGGTGCCCAGTGCGCTCAGCGCTCCCTCGATCCCCGCGCCTGCCAGATCGCCGCCGCGATAGAGGAACACATCAATCACCGGCTTGGCCTTGTATTTCTCGGCCGGGGGGACCACGCTAAAGAGCGTCTCTCTGGCGGGGCGCGCGATCGCGTAGCGGGTCGCGCGGTGGAGGGCCTGAAAGATCGCCATGACACCAAAGATCGGCCAGATGGCGAGCACCGCAAAGCCCGCGACGGTGACCACAGGCAGGATCGACAGCGTCCACCCCACGCCGACACGCCTGATGACCCGTGTCGTGATGAAAACCTGCGTGATGAGTGTCGCGCCCTGGGCGAGCGCGTCAAACTGGGCAAACCCGGCGACACGCTGGCTGAAGGAATCCGTGCTCGCGAGGACGATGTGCGCCTGGGTGAAGTAGATCAGGGTGTTGGAGATTGCCAGAAAGAGAATAAACCCGGCGATACCGAGCAGATAAGGCGAGCGGGCGACCGCGGTGAGACCGTCCCAGAAGTTGCCTCCGACTCGCTCCCCAGCCGTGGCTTGAAAATGACCGCCGCACTGTGAGAGTTGAGAGTGGGCGGACTTCAACGCCACCCGATCGAGTGTCAGCATGAGGACAATGGCGACACCAAACAGCGCTGCACCCGTGAGCATCAAGCCGGCCGGGAGGTAAGAAGATTCGGTCATGTTACTGATGATGTTGGTTGCCCAGCCACCGACGATCGCGCCGAGGGTGCCACCGATGCCGATGAAGGCAAACATCCGCTTTCCCTGATCGACACGAAAGATATCGACCATGAAGGCCCAGAAGAGGCTGTTGACGAAGAGGTTGACCGAGCTGAGCCAGGCGTAGAAGGAGTAGCCGACGAAGTGGGAGAGCCCCGTCTCGGCATCGCTCCCAATCAGCCCGCCCCCGGCCCGGGCGTTGGCGATGAGGAGAGCCGAGAACCCAAAGAGGCAGACGATAACAAAGAGGTAGGCGATGGGAATGAACCGTCGGCGATCGAGCCGACTGACCACGCCACCGAACGCCAGCACTAGCATGAGCGAGAGGATCGAAGTCACAAGGAAAAGCCAGCGGAGCTCTCCCATGCCTCGGGAGACCCCCATGGCTTCTCGTACGGGGCGCAGAAAAAAGTAGCCACAGAGGACACAGAAGTAGAACGATGCTGCCAGCACAGCAAGCGGGAGTTCGCCCCTTTTGAGGTTCAGCACGCGGGCTGCCCATTCCACCATGACCGCTCGCTCCCTCGCCTGTCGAGACTCGCCTTGTCTTGGAGTATCCGGCTCTTGCACGCGGCCTCTCCGCACGCTGAACTCCCAGGCCAGAGCCTACCCGTTCACCCTGCCTGGGTTGCAGCCGCCCGCGATGCAGAGGAGACTTGGAACCAACCAGACCCAGACGGGTCAATCCGGTGGGGAGAGTGACCGACCGCAGCACAGAAGATCCAGAGCATGAACCAGACCCGACGCAACTTTCTGATGACTACCGCTGCCGGGACTGTGGCGTTGGGTGTTTCTCCCTACGCCGCCTATACCTCGATGGAGCGGACTACCAAGCCTTTGCGCATCCTCATCCTCGGTGGCACGGGGTTCCTCGGCCCTCACTGTGTCGAGGTGTGCTTGGCGCGGGGGCACTCGCTCACACTCTTCAACCGGGGCCGAACCGAGAAAATCACCGGGCACGACTTTGCCGGCGAGGACCGGATCGAGCGGCGCTATGGCAACCGCGACCCGGAAAAACTCAGCCTCGACGACCAACCCGCCGGTCCTGACAACCCCAAGGGGCTCAGCACACTTGAGCAGGGTGAGTGGGATGCAGTGGTCGATACCTCGGGATATTGGCCTCGGGTGGTCAGGGCCTCGGCCACGCTGCTGGGGCCAAGGGTCGGGCAGTACCTCTTTATCTCGACGGTCTCGGTCTATGCCAGCAACGCTGAGCCGGGGGCGGATACCACCGCCGAGCTGGCGACGATGGAGGACGAAACGGTCGAGAATTTCGGTGCGCAGTTCCAGAACTACGGCCCAGGGAAAGCCCTCTGCGAGCAGGCGGCCGAGGCCGCGATGCCGGGGCGAGTCACAGTCCACAGGCCGGGGCTGATCGTTGGGCCAGGTGATTCAACCGGGCGATTTACCTATTGGCCAGTGCGTGTGGCAAGGGGCGGTGAGGTGCTTTCTCCCGGGATGCCCAGCGACCCGATCCAACTCATCGATGTCCGAGACCTTGCTGCCTGGATCGTCCACTGCCTCGAACAACGGGTCATGGGAATCTATGACGCGGTCGGGCCTCAGGCACCGGAGCTGACCATGGGCAGCATGCTCAAGGCGTGCCAGGAGACCTCCGGAAGCGATGCAACATTCACCTGGTGCAACGATGCGTTCCTTGAAGCGCAGGGGGTCAGCCCGTTTGGGCACATGCCGCTCTGGATTTCACCGAGGGGTGAGAGTGCGGGGTTCCATCAGCGGAATGTCTCAAAGTCGATCGCAGCGGGGCTGACATTCAGCCCGATAGCCCGCACCACCAAAGACACACTGGACTGGTACAACGGGCTCGCCGAGGATGCACGGTTTCGGAGGGTCGCGGGCATCAAGCCTGAGAGAGAAGTGGAAGTGCTGGCTGCCTGGCACGCGGCACTCGACGAACAACCCAAGAGCGACGCGGACGGCTGAATCCGGGGGGTCCTTCACAGCCCAAATACATCCCTTAAGTCGTGATTCCGATATTCTGTTGCCGGAGATATGAAACCCCCCGTGTCCACCGCGTGGGGCTTCTTTATGCTCCTTTTGAGCCTCTTCTCTGGCACAATCAGCAGATTCCCTCCTCGGATTGCTGGTCAGAAGCACGGGCGCGTGTACCTTCGACTCTAACAGGTTGTCTCTAAAAGCACGCACGCAGAGCGGTGCAAGAGAGACATAGCCGGTCGCTATGTCTTGCGCTGTCGTTGCGGACATGCAGTCATCAGATGTGTTGAGAGCCAGAGGAGTGTCGCTATGCGTTTTGAGAAATCGGTTTCTTGTGTCTTCGCTGTCGGGCTTCTTGCCCCGTTCGCCGCTGCCCAAGACTACGGCGACCGCGAGGTAGACTTCCTGCGCGATAACGCTGCGGTGAGCGCCTCGATCGTCGGCTTTGCGGGTGGTGAGTGGCGCACACTCAACACCGATGCGGGCGCGATCGTCCCTCACAGTTCCTTTGACGACCCCATGTTTGTTGATGTTGGTGAGATCGCAGTCGATGGTGGCGGCCAGACCGACACCGTTGAAGCGGCATGGTGGGACCTCCAAGTCCCAGAAGGCATCTTCATCAAGTTTGTGTTGCGCACCCAGAATGGGAACGATTTCGTCCCCTTCGGTTCGACCAAGGACGGCGATCCCATCCAGGCGTATTCCTACGAGATGGGCGGCGATGGCAATGGGATCGACTTCCGCAACTGGGTCACCGATGTCACCTGGGAAGAACTCACCATCTCCTACAGCTTCGACGGCGGGCAGACCGTCTTCTCCGATCCCACCATCGATGATCCGATCAATGGGGGCAACTGGATCGATGGCATCGACGACCTCCACCTCGGCCTTGCCTTCCCAGGTGACGGCGTGAACTGGATCCAGGCGAGCTACAAAATCAGCGTCGTCCCGGCTCCTGCCTCGGCAGCCCTGTTGCTCGGAGCGGGGCTGATCGGCTTCCGTCGGCGGCGATAAGGCCCTGACTGACACACCCAGACACCCTCACGGGCCCGCGGCGAGTTGCAGCGGGTCCGTGTTCGTTTTGGACATACCAGAGCCCGATTCAAAGACAGACCCGCCCCCAAGTCGCTACGCTGGGGGCATGATCTTACCCTTCAGATCCCTCGTTGCGGTTTCATGGGGTGTTGTCGCACTGGTCCTGTTCGCGGCTCATGCCCAGCAGACGACCTTCGAGCTCGACGCTGATGCGGGCGTGTGGGTCGAGGCAGATGCCCCAGAGCCGGGCACGGATGCCTGGACAATCGCCCAAGCCCGCCGGGCTCTTGCCGCCGATGATGCCAGCAAGGCAGACAAGATTCTCAGCGACTGGCTCCAGATCAATGAGCGGACGGATTCCCCCTGGCTTGCCGAGGCGTACATGCTACGGGGTGATGCCCGCGTCGCCCGTGGCCGAGAATACAAAGCCCTGTATGACTATGAAACAATCGCCAAGGACTTCACGGGGTCCGAGGTCTTTTTGCCAACGCTTGAGCGAGAGCTGCGAGTGGGCCGGATGTACCTCAACGGGCTCAAGCGGAAGTTCCTGTGGTTTCGCTTTGAGGATGCCTCACCGATCGGGATCGAGCTGCTCATGCGGATCCAGGAGCGTGCCCCGGGCAGCCAGCTCGCCGAGAGGGCTGCGATTGAGCTTGCCGACTATTTCTACCGTGTCCGCAACCTTGAACTGGCCGCCGAAATGTACTCGATCTTCTTGGTCAACTACCCGCGGAGTGACCTCCGATCGCACGCGATGCTTCGGCAGATTTATGCCAATGTCGCGCGATTCAAGGGGCCAAAGTATGACGCTTCAAGCCTGGTCGAGGCCCGTGCGTTGATCTACCAGTTTGGGAGTGAATACCCCGAGCAGGCAGAACGGCTTGGCATCACCGACGCGCTGGTGGCAAGGCTTGATGAATCCGCAGCCGCCCAGATGCTCGCAACCGCGGAGTGGTATATCCGTCGCAAGGACCGGGTTTCTGCGAGATTCACGCTCCGTCGGCTCGTGATTCGCCATGATGGCACCGTGGCTGCTGCTCGAGGCCGGGAGATCCTCGAAGATCGCGGGTGGGCTCTCCCAACAACCAACGCTCAAACTTTGCCCGAGGCTCTTGGTGAAATCATACCTGAAGAAGAACCGGCGTTGGTTCCTGAAGCACCAACTGAACCAACCGAAGAGAGCTCCGAGTCGTGAGATGCCACAACCACCATATCGGGGTGCTGGTGCTCGGTGCTGCGGGGCTTGCTGCCCTGCTTCTTGCAGCACTCGCAGGGTGTTCTGCTGATCCAACCCGGGGCTATTCCTTCAACTCGGCCTATGACTCGACCGTGCGGACGATCTCCGTCCCGATTTTCGCCAACGACACCTATTCCAGCGGGTTTGAGGTCCGGCTCACCGAGGCGATCATCAAGGAGATCCAGAGATCGACGCCGTGGCGCGTGGTAGATTCGACCAATGCTGCGACGACACTGACCGGCTCGATAGACACCATCAACATGACACGCCTCACAAGCCAGCGGAAAACCGGCCTCGTCCAGGAGCAGGCGTTACGGGTCGGGATCAGCTTTGATTGGATCGACAACCGGACGGGGAAGACGGCGGTGAGCCGAACCAACTTCGTCGCGATCTCCTCGTTTATCCCTCACCGGGGGGTCGGCGATCCGATCGAGACCGCTGAGTCCTCTGTCGTGCGTGAGCTTGCGCGGGATATTGTCGCCGAGCTTCGTGCCGATTGGTGAACAAACCCCGGTCGGAATGCGTTGATCTCTCGGACGGATGCACCCCCTCCAGCCTAGCCTTTGGCAGCCGAATACTGACCGGGATGAAATGCACCCCGGCGAAGAACCGAAATAGCACCAGACGATGACCAAGAACCCCAACAAGAACCCGCGTACGCCCCGCAAAGATGCCAAGCCCAACCCCCGTGATCCGAAGGGGCATTGGAATGAGGGCTCGCCCAAGTCCGACGCGGGCAAGACGCCACCCGGGGCTGACAAGGCAGGGAGCCAGGCAGGCACCGCCCCCCCTGCGAACCGAAATGTCTGGTGGCTGGTCGCCTTTACCGTCATCATTTTCATGCTGCTGATGGTCTTCAACAACGGCGGTGGCGGCAACCGGATCGACCTTGCCGAGTTCAAGACGCTCTATGAGAACGGTCAGATTGAAGAGGGCTCGGTTGTCATCACCGACAACGCCGTGACCGCACGCCGAAAGGCTGATCCTGTCTCCGAAAAGCCGACGCAGGTCACGGTTGCCTTCCGCCCTGCGTTTGAGGAGAGCATCACCAAAGAGGTGATGGAGATCACAGGCAACACCGCGACCAGCAAACAGCCCTCGAGCCTGCTCCCCTTTGTCCTGACCTTTGGGCCGTTTATCCTGTTGTTGTTGGTGATCTGGTTTGTGATCTCGCGTGTCGCGCGAAACGCTGGCGGTGGCCCTGGGGGCATGTTGGGGAGCTTCGGCAAGAGCAAGCACCGCGTCCTGAGCAAAGAAATGACCGGCGTGACCTTTACCGATGTCGCTGGCATCGAAGAAGCCAAGGACGAAGTCGGCGAGATCATCGAGTTCCTCAGGAACCCCAAAAAGTTCGCCAAACTCGGCGGACGCATCCCTCGCGGTGTGCTGCTGATCGGTGAGCCGGGGTGTGGTAAGACGCTGCTTGCCAAGGCGATTGCTGGCGAAGCGGATGTGCCCTTCTTCTCAATCTCGGGCTCAGACTTTGTCGAGATGTTTGTAGGTGTCGGTGCATCCCGCGTCCGCGACCTCTTCAAGAGCGCCAAAGAATCCTCGCCCTGCATTATCTTCCTCGATGATATCGACGCGGTCGGGCGTCGCCGAGGGTCTGGGTTCTCCAGCGGCGGGCACGATGAACGCGAGCAGACGCTCAACGCGATCCTCGTCGAGATGGACGGGTTCACCTCGACCGATGGCGTGATCGTGATCGCAGCCACCAACCGCTCCGATGTGCTCGACCCGGCACTCATCAGACCCGGGCGGTTTGATCGCCAGGTCGTCGTACCTCTGCCCGATGTCAAGGGTCGGCTCGAAATCATCAAGGTCCACGCCCAGAAGGTCAAGCTTGGGCCGGATGTCAACCTTGAACGCGTCGCGCGGATGACCCCGATGTTCAGCGGTGCCGATCTTGCTGCCATTGTCAATGAGAGTGCCATCAGCGCAACCCTTGCCAACAAGGACTTTATCGAGCACGAAGACCTCGAAGAGGCTCGCGACAAGGTCAAGTATGGGCGAGCCCGCAAAAGCCGTGTCCGCGAGGCTGATGAGAACAAGATCACAGCCTATCACGAGGCTGGGCACGCGGTGATCCAGGCGTTACTCAAGGATGCAGACCCCCTGCACAAGGTGACGATCATCCCGCGCGGGCAGTCACTCGGCGCGACCTTCAGCCTACCCGAGAAAGACCGCACCGGGTTTGCCCAGCGGTGGCTCAACGCCACAATGCGAGTGCTATGTGGCGGTCGGCTCGCTGAGCAGCGGGCAGTCGGGGATATCTCTTCCGGAGCATCGCAGGATATCTCGCAGGTGACGCAACTCGCCCGCCTCATGGTCGAGGAATGGGGCATGAGCGAACGGCTCGGGTTTGTCCGCTACACCGGAGAGGATAGACGCGACGCGTATGTCCCGGAGAAGGCCTATTCCGACGAAACCGCGAAGATCATCGATGAAGAGGTCCGCCGGTTGGTGGACGAGGCCTATCGAGACGCTGAGCGGATACTCGATGAGGAGTGGGCAAAGGTCGAGGCTGTCGCTGAGGCGTTGCTCAAGTTTGAGACGCTCTCGGGTGATGAAATCCATAAGGTGATGCGGGGCGAGTCGATCGGGCGTTCCTCGCTCGCTGATATCCTCGCAAGCCAACGCCGCACGCCACCACCACCCACAACCGAAACCGAAGAAGACGAAGGGCCGGACGCGACACCGGGTCTCATGCCCTCGCCAGCATAGACCGCAATGACCCCAGTGGCGTGGGTGTCTCGCCCGCGCGGGTGCCGAGGTTTTGTGCGAGCGTCATACGGGTTCCACTTCGTTTCTGCGTGGGTGCCATGCTTTCGCGCCAGCGTAAGCATGATAGATATACCCGCATGGCTACGCTGACGCGAGGCCATGGCACACACCCTACTCCAACCGGAGCATGTGCATGTATTCGTGATATCTCGCGTCGAGCTCTTCGCGCGAGAGCGATCCGAGCCGACCGAGGCTGAACTGCTCGATGGTGAAGCTCGCGACGACGGTACCGTGCGCCATCGCCCGGCGGACCGTCTCGAACCCGGCCGGGTCATCGGCAGCCGCCCCGCCCCGGGCCATCTCGGCCGCGATCGACCCCATCATGCCACCCGCGAAACTATCACCCGCACCGGTTGGATCGACCACGATCTCGGCGGGATAGGCTGGCAGCGCGGCGATGCCGTCGCGGTGAACGAGGATCGCCCCGTGCTCGCCCTTCTTCACCACGACAAACCGAGGTCCATACTCGAGCAGCTTCCTGCCCGCGGTCACACTGTTGCGCTGCCCGGTGAACTGCTCGGCTTCGTCGTAGTTGAGCACCAACCCCTGCACATCGCCGAGCAACACCTCGAGCTCAGCCCGGGCCGTCTCGATCCAGAGGTCCATCGTGTCAGCAACCACAAGCCGACTCTTGAGAAACTTCGAGGCAAAGCCGTGCTGCACGCCGGGGTGCCCGTTGGCAAGGAAGACAACCGGGCAATCGACATACGCCCCCGGCACCGGTGGCGGGTCTTCGATGAGAATATTCAACTCGGTAAAGAGCGTCTCCCGGTGGTCCATGTCGTCGAGATACTTCCCCCCCCACCGAAAGGTCTTCGACCCCACCCGTGTTTCGAGCCCCGTCGTGTCCACCCCCGTCAGCCCGGCGATTTGCTCGGCAAACTCGGGCGGGAAGTCATCGCCGACCGCCGCCACCATACCTACGGGGGTATAGAGCCCGGCAGCGGCTGCAAAGTAGACCCCCGATCCGCCGAGGATGTTTTCGCGGTGCTCGCCGTTGGGTGTGACGACCGTGTCGATCCCGATTGTGCCTGTGACTGTGAGGTTCATGGGCTGAGTGTAGAAAGCTCAGGCGGGCTGGTCCGAGAAATCACGCCCCCAGTTGCTCGGCCGCCGATATACGCCTGCCCCGCCAATCTGGACCGACTGTGCGGGTTGCGCAGCCATCGCTCCTCGCCCTTTCCTCCCCTCGCACCGCTGGCCCCGGCTCCCCCTGCCGATCTACAAGAAGAGAGCCCGAGGAGTGCCGCGATGCAATATCTGAAACTTACCACGACCAACGGCGATGTCCGGTGGATCAACCTCGATCATGTCACCCGCGTCACGCGCTCCTTTGATGCCGACAGCGGCGAGCCGATCCTCGTCCTTATGTTCACCGACAGCGACCGCCTCACCATCCATGGCAGCACGGCCGAGGATGTTACCGCGATCGACTCGATCGTCGAGATGCTCGACGAGTGCATCCCCGGCCACCGGCTCGCAGCCTGACTCTCGGTGGCACGGCTCTCCGAGCCGTGTGTCCCCAACGCAACGAAAAACTACTTCCCCGCCTGCTTGGCCCAACTGTCCTTGAGCGTTACGGTGCGGTTGAAGATCGGCTTGGCTTCGGTCGAATCGTCGTCCACACAAAAATACCCCAACCGCTCAAACTGGAACCGCCGAATGCCATCGACCCATTCGGGTTCGTCGAGCGTGCGATCCGCCAAAGCAGCCTCAAGCTTACACTCCCCAAGCACCTCGACTGAATCGGGGTTGAGGTCATCGACAAAATCCCCCGTCGTCTTGCCGGGCGATTCGGTCGTAAAGAGCCGATCAAACAGCCGCACCTCGGCCTTGATCGCATGGGCTGCGCTCACCCAGTGCAGCGTGCCCTTGACCTTCCGCACCTTGCCCTCACCATCCGGCGGCGGGTTGCTCCCGCCACGGGTCTCCGGGTCATACGAACACCGCACCTCGACCACCTCGCCCGCCTCATTTGTAGAAAAACTCTCACAGCGGATCCAGTACGCCCCCCGCAGCCGCACCTCACGGCCGGGTCCGAGCCGAAAGAACTTCTTCGGCGGGTCTTCCATAAAATCATCCCGCTCGATATACAGCTCGCGCGAAAATGACACCTTCCGCCTCCCCGCCGATTCATCCTCCGGGTTGTTCGGAATCTCAAACTCCTCGACCTGTCCCTCGGGATAGTTCTCGATCACCACCCTGATCGGGCGCAACACCGCCATGCGGCGCGGACAGACCTTGTTGAGATGGGCACGGATCGCATTCTCGAGCAGTACCATATCGCGCACACTATTGAACTTGGTGACCCCGACCTCTTCGCAGAGGGTTCGGATCGCCTCGGGCGTGACCCCCCGCCGCCGCAGCCCGCTGATGGTGACCATGCGAGGATCGTCCCAGCCATCGACATGCCCCTCCTGCACCAGCCGAATAAGGTTCCGCTTGCTCAGCACGACGAAGTTGAGCAGGAACTTGGCAAACTCGATCTGCTGGGGGTGGTGGATGGTCGGCCCCCACACGGTGGCACGGCTCTCCGAGCCGTGTGTCTCTGGTTCTTCTTCACACCCGGCTCGGAGAGCCGGGCCACCGAGAGCTGTGCCACCCCTGCCCTCGTTGATCGCATCGAGATACCAGTCATACAGCGGCCGGTGGTCCTCAAACTCGAGCGTGCAGATCGAGTGCGTGATCCCCTCGATCGAATCCTCGAGCCCATGTGCCCAGTCGTACATCGGATAAATCGACCACGCATCGCCCGTGCGATGGTGTGTCGCGTGCTGGACGCGGTACATGACCGGATCCCGCAGGTTCATGTTGGGCGAGGCCATGTCGATCTTCGCCCGCAGCGTCTTGGAGCCATCGGGAAACTCACCCGCCTTCATGCGCGCAAAGAGGTCCAGGCTCTCCTCGATCGGCCTCTCCCGCCACGGGCTCGGCTTGCCCGGCTCCGTCAGCGTGCCCCGGCACTCCCGCGTCTGCTCAGCCGTCAGCTCGCAGACATACGCCTTGCCCTTCTTGATGAGCTCGACCGCATACGCATACATCTGCTCGAAGTAGTCGCTGGCAAAGTAGAGCCCGCCGCCGAACTCCCCCTCCCAGTCGGCCCCCAGCCACTTGACATCCCGCTCGATGCTCTCGACAAACTCGGCTTCTTCCTTGGCCGGGTTGGTGTCGTCGAATCGCAGGTTGAACTTGCCCCCGAACTCACGGGCGAGCCCGAAGTTGAGACAGATGCTCGCCGCGTGTCCAATATGGAGATAGCCGTTGGGCTCGGGCGGGAAGCGGGTATGCACCCTGCCCCCCCACTTGCCGGTGCTGTTGTCCCGGTCGATGATCTGCTGGATGAAGTTACGGGGTCGGTCTTCTGTCATTGGTTGCTCCCGGGGGAGGCATGGTACGGCCTTCACTGCCCTTGTCACGCCCGAGAGCTGTATCAACCGTCGAAGAGCTCCTCGGCTACCTCACGATCCGGGTTCCACGCCACCCCCAGGTGCTCGGCAGCCGCCCGCGTCAGCATCCGCCCGCGCCGCGTCCGTGCCAGAAACCCGATCTGCAACAGGTACGGCTCGACCACATCCTCGAGCGTCCCGGCATCCTCATTCATCGTCGCAGCCACCGTCTCCAGCCCCACCGGCCCGCCATCGTAGACCGTCGAAATAATGCGGAGGTAGCTTCGGTCAAGCTCATCGAGTCCGAGTTCGTCCACGCCTTCGAGCCCCAGTGCCATCTCGACGAGGCTGCGTGAGACGACCCCGTTTGCTCGCACCTGTGCGTAATCCCGCACCCGCCGCAAGAGCCGATTGGCGATCCGAGGTGTCCCCCGTGACCGCGACGCAATCGTCCCCAGGCACGCATCATCCACCGCCCCCAGCCCCAGCACCCGGCTCGACCGTTCGAGGATGATGTGAATCTCGCTCTCCGCATAATACTTCAAGTGATGCGTGATCCCAAACCGCGACCGCAGCGGCGCGCTGAGCAACCCCGCCCGCGTTGTCGCCCCGATCAGCGTGAACGGCTTGCACCGGATCTGCACCGTCCGGGCGTGCATCCCCGAGTCCACCGTCACATCGATCTTAAAATCCTCCATCGCCGGATAGATAAACTCCTCGACCGCGATCGGCATGCGGTGAATCTCATCAATAAAGAGCACATCCCCGGTCTGGAGCCGCGTCAGGGCAGCCACCAGATCGTTGCCTCGTGCCAGGGCAGGGCCGCTGGTGGTGTAGAGCTTCGTCCCCATCTCGCGGGCAATAACATGGGCAAGCGTTGTCTTGCCGAGCCCCGGCGGACCGTGCAGCAGCACATGCTCCATTGGCTCATGGGTCCGGGGCATGTCGTCCGGCGCGGGGGCCTTGGCCCGGACCTTGGCTGCCTCGACCGCGATCGAGAGTTTTTCGAGCAGATCGACCTGTCCGACATACTCCTCGATCGAATCAGGCCGAAGCGACGACCCCGACCATTCCTGATCGGTCGGCTGGGGGGTCGCTGCAATGAGCCTCTCTGTCGCCATGCGGGAAGTGTACGGGATCGGGACGGCTGGGGAAGTGGATCGGGGGAATCGGAGTCGAGGTTCTGTGCGCGAGTACCAAGAGCCATCCTGGACGCCGACGCTGAGTCTGCGAAGCGTCGGATCGGGAAAAACTTGTATGTCCGAAAGAATCCGACGCTTCGCAAAGCCTCAGCGTCGGCGTCCAGCCCGTGTATCAGAGCGCTTCACGCCCGATCATGCGCGAGAGCATGACACCAGTTGTCACTCGTCAAATGCCAGACTCCCCTGCTCACTTCTCGTTTTTTTCCCCTTCGGCGGCGACTTCCGCTTGTTCGGATAGAGAGCCGTGCTCGCGCCCGCATTTGCCCCCTTGCGGATCATCCCGATCTTCTCGCACCGCTCAAATGCCCCGTCGAGGTTCTCCTTGCTGAACTCGGTCCCGACGAAGTGGCGGCCGTGCTCGCGGGCGACGACAGCCGTGGTGCCGCTGCCGATGAACGGGTCGAGCACGACATCCCCAGCATCGCTGCACGCGAGGATCACCCGTTCAAGATACACCTCGGGCAACTGATTATCGTGCCCATGGCGGCGTTCCTTGTTGTTGCCCTGGATACGACCCCAGTATTGCCCATACCACACATCCATCGGCAATCGCATGCCGGCGGGCATCCCGTCGCGTTTGTTCTCGGTGCGGGGGTCGCCATAGATCGCTCGCCGGTCGGAGACCTCGAGAATCTCCTCCGAGTTCCACACCCGATCCAACTGGTCGCGGCAAAAGTAGAGCGCGTGCACCTTGCTGCTGATGAATCGGCCCGTCGTGTTCTGCCCGAACCGATAGTGCCAGACACACCAGTTGACCATCTCCAGCCCGCGGCCCTTGAGGTGCATCACGATCTCAGCAGCCCAGGTGTCAGGGATATTCACCCAGATCGCCCCGTCGTCCGTCAACGCCCCGACGCACAGGTCAAGCCACTCGTAGGTGAAGGCGAGATACTCATCGGGGTCCATCGCATCGTCCCAGGCGTGCCCCGTCTTCTGGCGGTCATAGTCGCGGCACCAGTTAAAGGGCGGGTCGGCAAAGACCAGCCGCACGCGCTTCTGGGCAACCTCGGGGATCTTCGGCAGCCTCTCCCGGCAGTCGCCCAGGTACATCGCGACCGACCCCTTGGTCAGCTCGCCCTTGGTGCGCACCTCGGCGAGCGTGCGA
>JAJRZG010000034.1 GCA_024275365.1 Planctomycetota bacterium
AAACTGCCTTTCTTGAACCCCACCATGACTATCCGCATCCGCCAACTCACCAAGACCTACAAGCTGGGCGTGGAGCGCATTCATGCGCTTGCGGGTGTGGACCTTGATATTGCGAAGAATGAGTTTGTCGCGATCATGGGGGCCTCGGGCTCGGGGAAGAGCACGCTTATGCACATCCTCGGCTGCCTTGATCGGCCCACGAGCGGTACTTATGAACTCAACGGCAAGCCGATGCACAAGATGGGGCCTGGCAGGCTTGCCAAGATTCGTAATGAAGAGATCGGGTTTATCTTTCAGAGCTTTGAGTTGCTCAACCGGGCGAGCGCGCTGAAGAATGTCATGCTGCCGATGATCTATTCGCGGAAGCACTGGCTTGCTGCGCGGAAGCGCGCCAAGCACGCCCTTGGGCGGGTCAGTCTCGCCGATCGCATGAGCCACAAGCCCAACCAGCTTTCTGGCGGGCAACGGCAGCGCGTGGCGATCGCGCGGGCCCTGGTCAATGAGCCCTCGATCCTGCTTGCTGATGAGCCGACGGGGAACCTTGACAGCACCACCAGCCATGAGATCATTGAACTCTTCAAGCAACTGCACACTTAGGGGCAGACGATTGTTATTGTGACGCATGAAGAAGAGGTTGCGACTCATGCCCAGCGGATCGTGAGGCTCCGCGATGGGCTGGTGGAGAGCGATCATCCTACGGGCGAAGATCCGATCCACCGTCGATGGCTTGCTGGGGCTGCTGCGGCGGCCAGTGAGGCGGCGGGTGCGAAGCGCGACAGGGGCGTTGTGGAAGGGGCGTCGGCATGATTCTCTTTCGGGTGCTGTTGCAGACCTTCGGGCTTGCACTTGGGCAGATATGGGCGAACAAGGTGCGCTCGCTGCTCACGACGCTCGGTGTGATTATTGGGGTTGCGAGTGTTGTCGCAGTGATCGCGGCGTTGCAGGGGCTCAAGACGACGGTACTCGATGAGTTTGAGAAGATCGGGACCAACCGTGTTTATATCGACGGTCGCCTGCCCCGCTCGATGTGGGCGACCGGCAAATGGCGCGATGTTCAGCTCAAACTCCCTGAGATCGAGGCCATCCGCGACCGATGCGACTCGATCACCAGCATCACCCCCGAGATATGGCGAAGTTTTTCCACTGAATATGGTGAACGAAAGATCGACAGCGTCCCCGCACTGGGCATTTGGCCCACTTGGCACGATATCGTTGGCAGACAAGTCATCCAGGGCCGCCCCTTTATCCCCATCGACGAAAACGAGCGGCGATTCGTCTGCCTCATCAACGACAAAGCCATCGAAGAGCTCGACCTGCCCCGCGAACCCGTCGGCGAATACCTCCGCCTCAGCGGCAAGCGGTTCCTCATCGTCGGCGTCGTCGAGACCATCCAGCTCAACATCTTCGGCGGCGGGGACTCCAGCGCCGAAATCTTCATCCCCTTCGGCACCGCCCGGGTGCTCAGCCCCAACGCCTGGATCAGCAACGCCTGGGGGTCGCTGGCAAGCCCCGACAAGGTGGACGATGCCAAGGCCGAGATCGCCTTTGTCCTCCGCAAGATGCGCGAGCTGACCGCAGAAGACGAGGACACCTTCCAGATCGAGGTCATCCAGCAGTTCATCGACAACTTCAACACGATGGCCAAGGGGATCACGGCTGGGGCGGGCGGGATTGTGGGGATCAGTCTCCTGGTTGGGGGCATCGGGATTATGAACATCATGCTGGTAAGTGTGAGTGAGCGGACGCGTGAGATCGGCCTGCGCAAAGCCCTCGGCGCGAGGCCGGGCATCATCCTTGTTCAGTTTCTTGTCGAGTCGGTCACGCTCTGCCTGGCGGGCGGCGCGATCGGGCTGGCAGCCGGGCAGGGGCTCATCAGCATCATCCGTACCATCCCCGACAGCCCGCTCAAGGACGCGGCTGTCCCTGCGTGGGCGGTGCTGTTGGCAGTCGGCTTCAGCGCAAGCACCGGTGTCATCTTCGGCATGTTCCCCGCGATCAAGGCGGCGAGGCTTGACCCTATCGAAGCACTCAGACATGACTAATCAAGGCGTTTCACCACAAGAGGACACAGAGGGACACAGAGGGATACAGAGTCAAGTGATGAACCAGAACCCATTTCCTTCATGCCTTTCTCTGTGGACCTCTGTGCCCTCGGTGGTGAAATACATCGCAGCAACCGGATGCGTCCTTTCACTTGCTGGCTGTACGATCAATCCACTCTTTCCCCATGAATCTGACTACGCTCCGGCTCTGTCGGCTGACCGGATTCGTCGGATAGAGGCAGCCCCGCTTGAGGAGTATCAGGTTAAGGACAGGGAGGTTGTTGCACCGGATGCGGGCGCGACACGAAACCGCTTTGCCAACACGGGTGAGGTGACTCTCTCGATTGAAGAGTACCGGGCCTTGGCTCTTGAGCACAACCTCGACTTGCAGGTCACCCTGCTCAACCCGGCTCTTGCAGCGGAACGGGTGGCGGAAGAGGGTGGGCGATTCGAGTCGGTCTTTACGCTGAGTGCCCAGTGGGCCGAGACCGACACGCCCACGGCCTCGACGCTCGACAGCGCCCAGTCGAAGTTTCAGCGCATCGAGCCGGGCGTGCGTGTCCCGCTCCGCACGGGCGGCACGGCGACGATCGCTCTTCCGGTCGATCGTATCGAAACCAACAACTCGTTTAGCACGCTCAACCCGGCGTACACCAGCGATCTTGTGTTCTCGCTCAGCCAGCCTCTGATGCGTGGGGCGGGGCGGCGTGCTTCGACTTATTCTCTGAAAATCGCCTCCTATGACCGCCAGATATCAGAGGTGCAAACGAAGGCAGAGGTTATTCGGCAGCTTGCAGCGGTCGATCGCGCCTATTGGCGGCTCTATGGGTCTCGTGAGGTGCTCAATGTCCGCATCCAGACGCTCGAGCTTGCCCAATCCCAGCTGGATCGGGCAGAGCGACGATACAAGGCGGGGGATGTTTCTGAGATCGAGGTTCTTCGTGCGCAGGCTGGGGTTGCTGAGCAGCTCGATGGCATTATCACCGCGCAGAACTCGCTGCTGACGCAGCAGCGGGAGCTGAAACGGATCATCAATCAGCCGGGGTTGGATGTTGCGACAACGACCCAGGTGCTGACTGCGACGCCACCGGACCCGGTGCGGTATGCGTTTGAGACTGATGCTCTGATGCAGGCTGCGATTGCCAACCGGATGGAGATTCTTGAGCTTGAGCTGCGTCTGGCGTCTGATCTTGTCACGGCCGACTGGACGCGGAACCAGGCGCTGCCGCTGTTGGCTCTTGACTATACCTATCGGGTCAATGGTTTGGGCAGCGGGCTCAACAGCAGCCTCACGACGCTTGGGGACAATCAGTTTGAGGACTGGTCTGTGGGCCTGCAAGGTGAGATTCCGATGGGCAATGAGCAGCGGGAGGCGGCGGTGCGGCGGTCACTGCTCGTGCGTCTCCAGCGGCTTGCGAGCAAGGAATCGCGGGAGCAGTCTATCGAGCGGGAGGTGCTCGATGCGGTTGACCAGATTGAATCAAACTGGCAGCGTATCCTCGCAGCTCGGCAGAGCGTTATTCTCAATACTCGTACGCTGCAGGCTGAGCAGCGTCAGTTTGATGTGGGGGAGACGACCTCGACGGATGTGCTCGACGCGACAAGCCGTCTTGGGCAGGCTCTCCTTGCCGAGATCAATGCGGTGGTGGAGTATCAGATTGCACAGATCGATCTTGCCTTTGCGACGGGCACGCTGTTGGGGGCTGCCCGTGTCGAGATTGACAGGCCCGACCCGCAATACACTTATGGTCGTTCGGTCAGTGATCCGGGGTGGACTTCTGTGGTTCCAACCGAAGAGCCAGAAGAAACAGGCGGTCCAGATCGTTCCGGTGACTGATACAAGACAGTGGGAACATCTGAACACGCCATATATCTCATAATGCCCCAGTGTTCTTGGTGCTTTCCGGGCGGGCGAGATGCCCGCCCCACTGATTATTCAGAGGTTCCAGTGATTAGCACCCGTCGGCGTAGGCGCTGAGGAAGGCGATGACATCGAGGCTGTTGACCTCGCCGTCGCCGTTGAAGTCGCCTCCGATTGCGCCCCCGGTCCAGGCTGCGAGAAAGGCGATGATATCGCGGCTGTCTACAACGCCATCGGAGTTGAAGTCTGCGGGGCAGGGGAGGGTGAGCATCTGGAAGACTTCGGTGACTTCATGATCTTTCAAGGCGTAGGGGATCGCCTCGACCGATCGCCACCAGAGCGGGTCGGGTCCGAGGCGGAGACGGTCTGGGTTGAGGGTTCCGTTGACGCTGAATGTCTTTGGGATTGACCCGCCCACGGAATAGTTGACGGCGATCTGTGCATCTGCAGCCCGGATGAGCACCGTGACCGGGCTTTGTCTGAGCCAATAGACGGCATAATCGTGAAACTTTGGCTTGACCATTGAGCCATTGAACAGGGTGGCAAACACGCCTTCGCGGGGGGGGTTGGCCTGGAACAGGAACCGATCGCCGGAGCGTGAATCTTCGAGCGTGAAGAGCGTGGGCAGGTGGTCGGAGTTGGTTTTGGAGCCCTTCTTGCCTGAGCCACCGACACGGTTGTCCCATTGGTCATCGGGGACCATGCCGACGAGGAGCATGGACCAGTCGCTGTTGAGGTCGAGTCCTTCGAGCACAACATCTTCTGTTGCGGCATCTGTGCGTGCAGGCAGGCCGTTGCTCTGGATGGTTGGTGTGTCGAGATAGAGGCCTTCCCAGGCGATGAGAAAGCGGCTGAAGGCTGTTCGGTTTGATTGTCGTTCTGTGCGCAAGAAGACCTCGGGGAGCCACGGTTCTTCCGGGGCGAGTGGGTCGGCTGTATCATCAATTGTTTTGGACCACTTTGCCCAGATCGCAAAGGGCATCCACTTGCCAGACTCGAAATCTGCACGATCTGTCCAGTAGTTCAGGTGTTCGAGGGTTGAGTCGCTGAGTCTTGCTGCGAGTTGTGCGGTGGTTTGTGGTTGGCCGGGTTCGTCTGGTCTGAGCGCATAGACCCAGGCGCGCATGAGGACTGATTGATCCGGCGCGGGGGTGTCTTGGAGGTCTGAAGCGGGGTGCCAGAGGCCGAGCCTTCCGGCATTTGAGTAGTTTTCGATACGGAACATATTTGAGGGATCACAGGGTGGTGGTGGGACACCTGTGGGGAGGTTTTCTATGCCATTGATTGCGGTGATTATGACACCGAAATCGACTCTGTTCTGTGGTATTTGCATGTCGGGTCGCATGAGGTTGGTTTGGGAAGAGCCGATGATGAGAGGCCTGATGAGTGTGGAGAAGGGCATCTCAAGCCTGCGCAGTCCGGCACCTTCGAGGGCCTTTGATCCGATATAGGCGACCCCGTCACTCGGAACTGCCTGTCGGTGGCCCGAGGTGCTCGCGACAAAGCATTGCCCCCAGTGGGTGCCATCTGGTGAATAGAGGATGCGTGTTTCTCGTTCGTTTGCCTGCCATGGGGTGACTGCTGCGGCATCGATGCGTCCCAAGTATGGCCCGCCGGGGAGGCCTCTCATGCTGAAGTTGAGCACGCCATCCCCGGGGGCGCTGGTCACTGATGGGAGAGAGAGGGTTGTCCACTCGGGCATCTTTGTGTCGGGGTTGTAGCCCAGTTTGAGTATTGGTGCGTTTGTCTCATCTGCGCCGCAGAGCAGTTCGGAGAAGCCGGCATCGGCAGCGACCATTGAGATCACCTGATTGTGTCGCTGAGGCGGGCTGTCACCGACACCGCCCCAGACTGTTTCAGGCATCGTCCAGTCGGCAGAAGGGGAATACACCCGGGAGCGGTCGTCGATGCCTGTGCCCTCGATGGGCACACCGTTTGACCAGGCTCCACCGGCTGCCAGGGTGCTTGCGATGAGGGAGTTGTCACTGATTCCGTCTCCGATTGATATGAGAATTGTCTCTCGCCCATCGGGGTGGCGGATGAGCCCGCCACAGTGCCAGTGTTGTGTCATGGTCGGGGTTTCGGAGCGTGCGATGCGGATGGTTTCATGTGTCCACTCACCCGCGACTTTCAGGAAGCGTGTTGCATAGCAGATGCCTCCGGTCTTGACTGGGCGTCGGTAGTCTGTCATGACAACGATCAGTTCATCGTCGCTGATCGGGAATGCAGAGAAAGCCCATGGGCTCCCGCGCATGGTGTCGGCTGCATCTGTCTGGAGACCGACGGCGGCGATGATCAACGGGTCTTTCTGGGTGAGCCGATCTGTTGTTGTGAAGGCGAGTCCGGCGCGGCGGCTTGTCCACTCTCCATCGACTTGTTCAAGGACATCGCACCCGAGGACGATCAGCCCGTTGTGGACTGTTGCGCCATCGGTCGTGCTAAACGCCATGGTCGGGATATCCGGGGTGCCGCCGTTGTTTCCGAACTGTCGCCAGAGGATGTTTGACCTTCCACCCTTGCTCGTGTCGCCGTGGAAGAGCATGTAGGTTCCGCTCCAGTTTCTGTCGCGGAATGCCTTTTCGACTGCACCTTTGCCGAAGTGGACACTCAGGCGTTCGTTTGTTGAGGTGTTGATGACATAAACCGGTGTGTTGCCGTCGGTATCTACGCCGGCAGCGATGGCGTTTGTAGCGAGAGAAACAGCCAGTCTCTCGTTTCTTGGGAGGCCACAGAAGAGGGTTGGGGGTGCCCATCTTGGGACATCTGGCGGGAGGAGTTGTCCTGCTGGATCGTACACGGATGCCGCTCGGGCAAATGAGAATGTCAGCCCCGGGCTGGTCTCGACGCTGCCATCAAAGCGAACCCATTGCCTCTGGGCGAACGCGGGCATCGCTGTCATGGCGACTGTCAGGCCGATCAACCAGATGTGCCGAGCGATGCTGTGCATCCTTTGTGTCTCCATGGTGTGAGCTGTACTCAAGTAGATCGGAGTTGGTCGGCAGATGCAAGAACAATACGGCAGAGATCCGGATCGATCTTCGGTTTGAGTTCGGTGTTGCTTGATCTCGACTTCTTTCACTTGAAAAAAAACCTTGACTGGGCGGGGTTATCCGCTATGCTCGATGTAGCATCAAGAGTCCCGGGCACGCCTAATGTCCGGGCGGCAACCGAGCAAACATCCCAGTTTGCCGCGGTGCCGAGGCCAGCCCCTGCGTGGGGAACGATGCGGCGAAGTCGGCTTTCCCGGAGAATCCGGGCCTCCGAACTTGGCAAAAATGGTGACGCTGTTCGTCACCGACCCACGCAGACTGGCCAGCGATTGATGCCGTGAGGAGGTTCACGGCATGTCCTGCTGCTTCGATTCACCATCGTCACATATTCCCGGTTCCCAGGCTGGTGCGGGCACGAGCACCACCGCGATCCATGGCGGCCTTGAGCCCGACCCATTGACCGGCGCTCTCGTGATGCCGATGGTGCAATCGACGACCTTTGTGCAAGAAGCGGTCGGCAAGAGCCGGGGTCATGCGTATTCGCGAGTTTCCAACCCGACAGTCTCTGTGCTTGAGGCTCAGCTTGGTGCGCTTGAGGGGGCTCTGCCTGCGGTCTGCTTTGTGACGGGCCTTGCTGCGGAAACGGCGGTCTTTCTTGCGCTGCTTAAGGCTGGGGACCATGTGGTGCTCGGTGATGTGATTTATGGCGGCACCGTGCGGCTTGTTGGGCAGGTTCTCAGCGAGTTGGGAATCACTTCGACCTTTGTCGATGCCTCGGTTGCTGAAAATGTGCGTGGTGCTCTTCGACCTGAGACCAGGCTGATCTTCATCGAGAGTCCCGCGAATCCGACGCTCAAACTGACAGATATCAAGGCGGTTGCTGACATCGGGCGCGCGGCGGGTGTACGAGTTGCGGTCGATAACACCTTCCTGACGCCGGTCATCCAGCGGCCACTGGACCTGGGCGTTGATGTCTGTGTCTATTCCACCACCAAGCACATCGAGGGGCACTCGACAGCGATCGGTGGCTCGGTTGTCTCGCGTGATGAAGCACTGCTCGACCGAGTCCGCTTTCTCCGCAAGTGTACCGGGGGGATTCAGGCTGCCTTTGGGGCGTGGCTGACGACCAACGGCGTGAAAACCCTCCCGCTTCGGCTCAAACAGCACTCTGCAAACGCCCTCGATCTGGCGAAAGCCCTGCACGCGAATCCGCATGTGGCGAGTGTCAACTACCCCGGGCTTGAGGACCACCCGCAGCATGAGCTCGCGCAACGACAGCACTTGGGCGGGATTCACGGCGGCGTGCTTTCTTTTGAGGTTGTTGGTGGGACTGATGCTGCGGTGAAGGTGCTCAACTCGACCAGACTCTGCTTGCTTGTTGAGCACCTCGGGGGCATCGAGACGCTGCTGACCCACCCGGTGACGATGACGCACGCTGATGTCCCCCGCGAGCATCGTCTGGTGGTGGGTATTCCCGACGGGCTCATCCGCGTCAGCGTCGGGCTTGAAGATGTCGCGGACATCATCGCGGACCTTGAGCAGGCGATCAGCATTGCTCATGCTGAGAGCGCGACACGGACGGGCGGGGCGGGTGCCCGGGCGGCGGAAGGGGTGCTTCGATGAGGACGACCATACTGAAGTTTGGCGGGTCTGTGCTGCGTGATGAACTGCATATCCGGGCAGCTGCGGAAGAGGTTTTTCGTGTTGTGGAGAGGGGGAGTCGTGTTGTCGCGGTGGTTTCTGCTCTTGACGGGACGACCGATGTGTTGCTCGAGAAGGCCCGAGCGTATGCGTCCAAGCCTCACGACTTTGCTACAGCCCTCCTGCTTGCAACGGGTGAGCTGACCAGTGCTGCGCTGCTTGGGCTTGCACTCGATGCGCTGGGGGTGCGTGTTGAGACTCTTGATGCGGCGGCTGTCGGGCTTGGGACGACGGGTGACCCGCTCGATGCGTCACCGACATCGCTTGATACTGAGGCGGTTTCTGCTGCGCTTTCGAGGGCTCGGGTTGTTGTTGTCCCGGGGTTTGTGGGCAGGGACGAGCACGGGCGGACGACGGTTCTCGGGCGGGGCGGGTCGGACCTGACCGCGTTGTTCTTTGCGTTGCACCTCGGCGGGGCGTGTCGGCTTGTGAAAGATGTGGACGGGCTCTACGAGTGGGACCCTGCTGCGGCTGGCGCGAGACCCAGGCGATTTGCGACGCTCTCGTGGGGGGGGGCGCTTTCGCTTGATGGCACGATTGTGCAGCACAAGGCTGTGCGTATGGCACGCGAGCATCGGCTTGGCTTTGAGGTTGGGTGCCTTGGTGGGTCTGGTGTCACGCGGGTTGGTGATCTTGAGCCCTCGTTTTCGACCGATTCGGAATCGATCTATGCCGCATGACATCGCCATCGTCGGTGCGACTGGTGCAGTTGGCAGAGAGCTTCTCGGTCTCCTTTGCGCGCGCGGCATCGCTCAGTGCCGGGTGCGTGCTCTTGCCTCTGCCCGGTCCGCCGGCGTGGCGTTGTCATGTGGGGACTCGTCAGTTGTTGTCCAAGAGCTTGGGGCGGGCTCCTTTCTTGGGAGCTCGCTGGTGATCTTTGCTGCCAGTGCGGAGGTTTCTTGTGCATTTGTGCCTGCTGCGATTGATGCTGGGGCTTTGGTGATCGACAACTCGTCTGCGTTTCGTCTGGATACTGGTGTGCCGCTCGTTATCCCGGAGGTCAACAGCGATGCCATTAACGCCGATCTTGTTGGGGGCAAGGCTCACCGGCTGATCGCTAACCCCAACTGCACGACGATTCTCCTTCTCACAGCGATCGAGCCCCTCCGGCGGGGGTTCGGGGTTGAGGCGATTGATGTTGCGACTTCTCAGGCGGTTTCCGGAGCGGGGGCTTCGGGGATTTGCGAGTTGCTTGACCAGAGCGGTGCGGTGCTGGATGGTGAGGCGGTTACTTCTGGGGGTGTCTTTGCTGAGCCGTGTGCTTTTAATGTCTTTAGCCACGACTCGGCTGTTGATCCTGGTTCTGGTGTCAATGGCGAGGAGCGCAAGATCATCGACGAGGTTCGCAAGATATGGCAAGACCCGGCTGTCAGGGTGACCCCTACCTGCCTCCGTGTGCCGGTCGTTCGCGCCCATACCGAGGCGATTGTCGTGACCTTGGCTGCTGCTGCGACAGAGCAGCAGGTGCGGGAGGCTCTTGCTTCTGGGGCGGGGATCGAGATTGTCGATGACCGGGCAGGCAATGCGTTCCCCACGCCCTTGAAGGCAAGTGGCCGGGACGCGGTGTTTGTTGGGCGTATCAGGCCTGACCCTGGGCAGCCTCTTGACCGATGTGGGAGGAGCCGTCGGTGGTGTCTGCTTGCGTGTGGCGACCAGTTGCGGAAGGGGGCTGCCCTGAATGCGGTGCAGATTGCTGAGGTTGCGGGTGGGGTGTGTATCAGGTGACCCAACCCATCGCGTGCGCTCGGGGCTCCGTTTTTGGGCGAATCTTGTGTGTTGCCCGGGTTGAGCGAACCCGGGCCTGCCAAACGGTGCGGGTGGGATTCGAACCCACGAGACCCTTTCAGGTCTGCACGATTTCAAGTCGTGTGCCTTCAGCCGCTCGGCCACCGCACCATGCGCCACCCGGCGCTCTGCCAAGCATAGCCGGACACCCGCACCGCAAACCCCGAGGCTCCTTTTCTTGACAATCCGTACCGAGGATACAATACTTGCATGATGGCACAAGTATCCAAAAATATCCGGACCCCCTTCACCCCTCCCCCCTCGCCCCGACATGCCGCCCGCAAAAAGGCTGCGGTCGATCGCTGTCTCGATCCTGATCTCTTCAAGGCCCTCGCCGATCCCACCCGTCTTTCACTTCTCGCCTGCCTCATCAAGTGCGGCCGCCCCTGCTCGGTCACCGAGGTCGCCGAGTGTTGCAGCGTCGATTTCTCTGTCGTCGCCCGCCACCTCGCCCACCTCGCCCGCGAGGGCCTCCTCACCGCCGAAAAACAGGGCCGGACCGTCTGGTACGCCCCCTGTTGCCCCGACCTTTCCCGCCGCCTCCGCGACCTTGCTGACGCGATCGACGAGTGGTGTTGTACCGACGACACCTGCGGCTG
>JAJRZG010000302.1 GCA_024275365.1 Planctomycetota bacterium
AACGCGCTGGCTATCTCGGCAGACGGGCGGACCATCGTCGGCTGGGGACGCAACCCCGAGGGCACGATCGAGGGCTTTGTCGCCTACCTCGGCCCCGGGTGTCGGGCCGACTTTGACGACAACGGCGAGGTCGATGCCGAGGATGTTGCAGCCTACATCACCGCGTGGCTCAACCGCAGCATCTTCGCCGACTGGGACTACGACGGCTCCATCAACACCCGCGACCTGCTCGGCTTTCTCAACGAATGGGTGTCAAAGCCCGGGTGTGAGTAGGAGGGTTTGTGCGTTCGTCGTGAGTGTTTGATACGAACCGTGTGGAGTATTGCGAGCCCCGAACGGCAGTGTCTTTACGAGCCCCGAGCGCAAGCTCGGGTGTACTCGCGGGCGTTCGTGTGGTGCGAAGAACCTGTGCTTGCGCACAGGGCTCGTAGAGACACGGATCGGAGAACCGTGCCACCTCCCTCACCCCCTCACCCCCTCACCCAAAATCATCTGCGAATCCCAGTCATACACTCCATCCTGGAGAACCCCGACCGTGGAAGACCCACCCCCATCACCCGATGAAGACCCGAGGCTCCGTATCCCCGCCGTCCTCCGCCTCCAACCCGGAGACAAATCCCGGGGCTCCAGCCAAGACCCCCACACCCCTGACCACGCCACAACAGACTTCCAAGCCGCTGCCAAAGCCTGGGGGATGGCCCTCGATCTGGTCCTGACCACCATCGGCGGGCTCATTCTCGGGTTCGCCTTTGACTGGTGGCGAGGCACCACCCCCTGGGGTGCCATCATCGGCCTGGGGCTCGGGTTTGTCACGGCCTTTATCCGGCTCATCCGCGCCTCGCTCAGAGCCGAAGCCAGAGCCAAAGCCCAACGCGAAGAGGCCCACAAGCAGCGACACCAGTAGGGCGGGTGCTATTACAACCCCGCTTGCCGCCAACCACCCGGCGGACTATCCTTCGCCCCCCCTCTGTGGGGGCTGTTTCATCAGTCGAAGAGTCCAGATATCGTCCCCTTTCGGAGCCCACGCGAGAGCATGTCGGCGGTCATAGCCCCCCAATCTCAAGCCTCTGCCCGCCCCGCGCTGGCCATGGCACCCTCGCCGCCAAGGGTGCTCTATGCCACTGCCATGCTCATCGTCGCTGCCATATCCACAGCGCTCGCCTTTGCCGCTGCCCGCTCAGTTGCCAGCCAAGGCCCCGCAGTGCTCCAGACCACCGCCCTCATCGCCGCCGTCTCGTTGATCGGCCTGCTCCCGGTCCTCGTCAACTCCGCCCAGCGGTTCGGGCTCGCGGTCCTCGGGGCCTCGATGGCCCGCTGGCTGCTCGCCATGTTTGCAGCCGTCATCCTGACAGAGGTCGTCGGCATTGAAAGCCGCCCGGTCTGGTTCGGTGTAATCGCCGGGGCAGGGTTCGGGCTCATCGCTGAGACGACCATCGCGATTGCGGTCCTGTCCTCGATGGAACGGAAAAAGACAACAACCACCACAGCCCTGCCCACACACTCGGAGCCGAGCACGACATGCTGAACACCTTCTCGTACATGCTCGCCGCCTCCGACCCCGCTTCCCATGTGTGGAACCATGTCTTCTGGAAATCCGAGAGCGGCTACTGGCTGTGGTCGGGCAACCAGGGCAACCTCGTCCTCAGTGGCCTCATCCTCATCTTCGGGATGATGTGGGTCGCAAAGCATGTCAAGACGGGTGATGAGAGCACCGAGGGTGCTGGTGCCTATGTCACCAACAACCGTGTCGCCCACATGATCGAGTTCATCTGCGTCTATCTCCGCGAAGAGGTCGCAAGGCCCCTCCTCGGCAATCGCACAGAAAAACTCATGCCGCTGCTCTGGACGCTCTTCTTCTTTATCCTCATCAACAACCTCCTCGGGCTCGTGCCCATCATGGATGTCCTCCACCTGCTCGTGCCCTCGTGGAAAGAACAACACCGCGTGCCCATCGGGGGGACACCAACCCAGAATATCTGGGTCACCGGCATTCTCGCGGTCATCGCCGCCGTGGTCTTCAACGCCGCCGCGATCTCCCGCCTGGGCATCAAGGGCTACTTCATGCACATGACCGGCGGAGCCCCCTGGTATGTCGCCTGGATGATCTTTCTCCTCGAGTTACTCGGGCAGATTATCATCAAACCGATCGCCTTGGCTGTGCGTCTCTTTGCCAACATGACCGCAGGGCACATCCTGCTCGCGACCCTCTTGGGCTTTGTCGGCGAGGTGTGGTTTATGAACTTTGCCATCAAAGGTCCGGTCACGATCATCGCCGTCCTCTGGGCCTTTGCGATCATGATTCTCGAAGTCTTTATCGCCTTCCTCCAGGCGTTCATCTTCATGTTCCTCACCGCCGTATTCATCTCTCTTATGGATCATCACGACGACCATGGTCACGAGCACGAGCACGACCATGCACAGGACCACGAGCTCGCCCCCGCAGCGGCGTGAATAACGGGTCCGCCCCCGCCAGAGGGGCAGCGTTTGACACCTCGTGCACCACCGTTCCCTCGAAAGGAAAGCAGCAGTATTAACATGAAGAACCTCACCACATCGGTCCTCCTCGCTACCGCGACGATGGCCCTCCTCGGCCCCGCGACCGCCCTCGCCCAGGATGGCGGTGCCGCAGTAGCCGCAACCGGTGCAAGCCTCGGCAAGGGCCTTGCCGTCCTCGGTGGCGGGCTTGCTGTCGTCGGTGGTGGGCTCGGCATCGGCCTGGTCGGCAAGGGTGCCGTCGAGTCAATCGCCCGTCAGCCCGAAGCCGCCGGCCAGATCCAGATCAACATGATCCTGGCAGCCGCCCTCATCGAAGGTGCGACCCTCTTTGCCGTCGCCGTCGGCTTCCTCGCCAAGTAATCCATTCGCTCGCCCCGCGCCCTGACCGGCGCGGGCCGGCTTCTGTCCTTTGATGCACCCCGAGCCGCAACACCTGTTTGCTTCGGAGACACCCGTATGAGCCGTGACGATCTCTTCTTAAAACTCTCTGCCGGTGTCGCCCTGACCGCCCCGGCCCACCTTGTCTTTGCTGCCGAAGGCCCGGGTGACCAAACCCACGCCGCCGAGGGCACCCACGCCAAGGAAGAGGTCGGTGCAATCCCTACCGTCACCCAGGGCTTGGCAACGGGCATCACCGCGGTGCTTGTCTTCTTCCTGGTCCTTGCGGTGCTCTATGCCAAGGTCTGGCCCAACATCACCAAGGGGCTTGACGAACGGGCCAACAAGATCAAGGACGAGATCGAATCCGCAGCCGCCGCCCGCAAGCAGGCCGCCGCCGCCCTCGAAAGCTATCAGCAGAACCTTGCACAAGCCCGCGCTGAAGCCCAGAAAATGCTCGAAGACACCCGCACCCAACAGCAGAAGCTCGCCGCCGATCTCAAGGCAAAGGCCGACATCGAACTCACCGAGATGCGAGACAAGGCCCGCCGCGATATCGAGACCGCCAAACGAGCCGCCCTTAACGAAATCTACGCCAGCACCGCCGATATCGCAACACTCATGGCTGGCAAAATCCTCGCCCGTGAGGTCTCCGCCTCCGACCACCAGAGGCTCGTCGATGAGTCGCTCACCGAACTCCAGACCGCCTCGAACTGACTTTCGTACAACCCCCTACGCCCCGACACGCGAACGCGGAGCCGCACCATGCCTCTCATCGAATCACAACCCGACGCGCTCGCCAATGTCTACGCCCGGAGCCTGCTCGAACTCGCCGATGATGCTGGTGGCAGCGACACCATCGAGTCCATCCTCGGGCAGCTCGAAGACATCCTCGACATGGCCCGATCCGACCGCCGATTCGGAGAGTTCCTCGCCTCGAAAGTGCTCTCTTCAGCCAACCGCGACAAGTCACTCCGTCAGATCTTCACAGGCCGTTGCGATGACCTGGTCCTCCGGTTCCTGCTCGTCCTCAACCAGAAGGGCCGACTGGGGCACATCGTCGCCATCGTCGCTGCCTTTGATGCCCTCGTCCAAGAGCGTTTCGGCCGAATCGAGGTCGATATCATCACCGCAGGCCCGGTGGATATCGCCGAGATCAACTCCATCAAGGCGCGCCTTTCAGAAATCCTCGGAAAAGATGTGGTCGTCCACCCCTACACCGATGAATCCATCCTCGGGGGGATCAAGTTCCGCATCGGTGACCAGCTGGTCGATGCCTCGCTCGCATCCCGTCTCCGCCGAATGCGAGACCGACTCCACACGACAGGCGGAGCAGAACTTCGCGCCCGGGCACAGCAGATACTCGACCATGCAGGCGACTAGAATACTCGGCTCAATCTGCCCGGGCACCACGCCGCCACACCGGGCCACGCTTGCACACCACAACACACCGGCGGCACGAAAGGTCGGACCCGCCAATGGCAAAGCAAACCATCGAGACCGTCGATGTCGCTGGCAAGCGCGTGCTCGTCCGGGTCGATTTCAATGTCCCCATCGACGGCGGGGCAATCACCTTTGATCGCCGAATCAGAGGCGCACTCCCCACCATCCGCAGCATCACCGACCGCGGTGGCAAGGCTGTCCTCATCGCCCACCTCGGCAGGCCCGAGGGCAATGGGCTCGAAGAACCGCTCAGCCTCCGACCCATCGCCAAGCGCCTCAGCGAGCTGCTCGGTATGAAGGTCGCCTTCCCCTCCAACGACTGCACCGACGACGCGGCCAAAGCCGCCATCGACACTATGCAAGATGGCGGCGTGGTCCTCCTCGAAAACCTCCGATTCCATATGGGCGAAAAAACCGGCGACATGGACTTTGCCAAACGCCTCGCCTCTTTTGCCGATATCTATGTTAACGATGCCTTCGGCACATGCCACCGACACGACGCCTCCATGGTCGCCCTCCCCAGGGCAATGAGTGGCAAGCCCCGCGTCGTCGGGTTCCTCGTCGAGAAAGAAATCCGATTCCTCAAGGATGCCGTCACCAATCCCGCCAAGCCCTTTGTCGTCGTGGTCGGCGGTGCAAAGG
>JAJRZG010000303.1 GCA_024275365.1 Planctomycetota bacterium
GGTCGCCTCTTTGGGTATTCTGGTGGAGACCTCTTTACCGAGAGCATCCGCGACTCCACCCACTTTCTCAGCATCTCAGTCACGAGTGCCATGACCCGCCTGCTCTCACCAGAACCGGGTAAGGCCGCTGCCCTTGCAGTCTCTGGCCTCATTGCGCTGGGTGTCTTGGGCATCACCTGGCGGCTTTACGCCCGAGCCGGAATCCCCCTGCTCGCAAGATCAAAAATAAACGACACCGCCCGTGACTCCATCCTCGCACCCGTCGAATGGGTCGGCCTCGTCGTGGCGATTCTCGTCTTTAGCCCACAAACCCAGGGCCGACACCTCGTCCTGCTCCTGCCGTTTTATATGGTCTGCGCCGGGCTGCTCATCAAGCCAAACGCATCCCCAAAGGTCCGCCGTGCCAAACGAATACTCCTCATCGCAATTGCCCTGTTCGTCATGGCCATGACCCTCCCCCCCGGCAACGACACCTTCCGCCCCGCGCTCATGTGGTGGAGGTCCGTCGGCGGCGCGACTTGGTGCCTGCTCCCTGCATGGTTCGCACTGGTCTCCCTCGCCATCACAACGACCGAGAGTGCGTGCCCCAACCCCCCGATTACCGCCGACCAAACAGCTTCTCGAGCTCCTCGATAGTCAGTCGAAGCGTCGTCGGCCTGCCATGCGGGCAGTTGCTGCTCCGTTCCACCTCATCGCGCAGATCCATCAACGCCCGCAACTCCTCCTCGCTCATGTGGTCCCCCGCCTTGACAGCCGCCTTGCACGCCATCATGTCGAGCACCTCGCGGAGTGCCTCATCGCTGTCGGGCGAAAAGTTTTCCCGGTCGGCCTTCTCAAAGAGCTCGGTCACAAACTCGATCGGGTCCACCCGCCGCTCGAAAAGGAAGGTCGCAAACGCCTGCACCCCGACCGTCCTCGGCCCCATCGGTGCAGCAGCGATCCCGATCTTTGCAAGCAAAGGCCCCAACTCCCCAAGCCGATCAACCCGCTCGGCAGTGGTCTCGATCACTGCTGGCGTGAGCAACTGCTGGCTCTCAAGCGTTCCCCCCCCTTCCCCACCCGAGACCCGCTCAAGCAAGAGCTCAAACATCACCCGCTCGTGCAGCGCGTGCTGATCGACGATCAAAACCCCGTGCTCATCCTGCGTCACCAGATAGCTGTTATGCACCTGCAACACCCGCTGCACCGGCACCGCCTGAGGCAGCATCCCCTCCTGCTCTGGCCCATCTCCCCCCTGGGGCGGGACCTCTCCACCCAGGGGCGGGGCCTTTCCAGGCCCCGTGTCTTCAACCCCCGCACCCTCCACCCTCGCAATCGCTTCCCGCACCGCCTCATAGCTCAGCCGATGCTGCGTCTGCGCCGGGATTTCCTGGCGAAGAAAGTCCACCAATCCGCCTGTCCCCCCTCCACTCCCCCCACTCCCCCCGCCACCAAACCTGCTGCGCCCGGGCACAAAGCTCGGCGTCAGATCTTCCCGCGCCAGAGCCTCCCGCACCGCCCCCAGCACCACCGAATGCACCATCGACTGGTCCCGAAACCGAACCTCCGTCTTCTGCGGATGCACATTCACATCCACCCCCTCCGGCGAAAGCTCAAGCATCAGCACCGCAGTCGGATACCGTCCCGGCTCGCTCAACCCCCGGAACGCCTCCCCAAGTGCGTGCTGAATCGTCCGGTCCTTTATTACCCGCCCGTTGATAAAGAAGTGCTGCGCCCGCGCGGTCGCCCGCGCGATCGAGGGCTTGCCCACCAGCCCCCACAGGCTCAACCCCCGCGCATCATCAAACCGATCCGCCGAGACCTCCATCACCTCATCTGCAAGCTCCTTGCCCATGATCGCAAGCGCACGATCCCTCGCCCCCTGCCCCCCGGGCACATCGAGCACAACCTTCCCATCCACAACCGCCTCAAACGCAACGCCCGCGTGCGACATCGCGCACGCCCGCACAGCATCCATGCACCGCGTCCGCTCCGTCCCCGGCGTGCGTAAAAACTTCCGCCTCGCGGGCGTGTTGAAAAAGAGGTTCCGCACGCTCACGCTCGTCCCCACCGCCCCCGAGGCCGGCCGCACCGGACTCACCACATCCCCCTCGACTTCGATCTCCCACGCCCCGGGTTCTTCAGCCGTGCGCGACCGAATCAGCACCCGCGAAACCGAGGCAATCGAGGCCAACGCCTCGCCCCGAAACCCAAACGAGGCGATCCGATCAAGGTCGGCTGCCTCTTCGATCTTGCTGGTTGCATGTGGGGCCACCGCCAGAGGCAGATCCTCCTGTCCGATGCCGCAGCCATCATCGACGA
>JAJRZG010000035.1 GCA_024275365.1 Planctomycetota bacterium
GAGCCCGCCACCGCCAGCCCGCTCTACTTCACCGCCCACCTCGATCACCCCGCCTTCGTCGTCGAGCGGTCGGTCAGCCCGAGCATCATCGAGGTCGCCTTCCGGGGTGGTGTGATGGACGACTACTTCGAGGGAGCACGGATCTGCCTCTTTGATACGGACGATCACCGGTGGCGAGGGACGATTGCCGAGCGCGTCGATGGGGCCAACCCCAAGTTCAAAACCTTCCTCTGCGAGCTTGAGCACGACTGCGACAGCCTGCGCCCAGGCGATATCGGCCGGTGGGACTTCCCCGAACCCGACATCGCTGAGGTCGAAGGCATCGAGTGCTGTTGCACGCACGCCTGCGATGATCTGGCCGCTGCCGCCGCCGCGCTTGCGGCGATGGACGAGTTGCGAAGGCTCCGGGCTGCGGGTAAGGCCACCGGGGATGTCCGACTGCTTTTCACCCGCGCAGAAGAAGTCGGCTTTCTCGGTGCGATCGGGGCCTGCCGACACGCAACGATCGAACCGGGAGCCCGGCTGCTGGCACTCGAAAACTCTCGCAGCTTTCCCGACTCCCCCCTCGGCGGTGGCCCCATCGTCCGCGTCGGCGACCGAATCACGATCTTTACCCCCGAGCTGACCGCTGCGGTTGCGGGGGTTGCTGAAAAAATCGCCGGCGGCCCCGCCCAACCGACCGCAAGCCAGAAGCAGAGCGAGATGCCGACATGGCGCTGGCAACGCAAGCTGATGGCTGGGGGTGCCTGCGAGGCGAGCGTCTTCTGCGCCTTCGGGCACGCGGCAACCTGTATCTGCCTGCCTCTTGGCAACTATCACAACATGGCCGACCTCACCGCTGTCCAGGCCGGGACGAACACCGACAAACCCACCCCGGGGCGTGAATACATCGCGGTTGCCGATTATCACGGGCTGGTCGATCTGCTGCTCGCCTGTGCAACCGAACTGACCGACCCGGCTGGCGCGCATGCCCCGAGCTTCCGCTCGCGGATCGACACCCTTTGGAACGACCTGAAGTTTGTGCTGGAGTAGTCGGTTTGTGCGGTCCTCCGGACGCCGGTACTGAGGCTCGGCGAAGTGCCGGATCAATATCGCAAGCACCCCCTCCGATCCGACGCTTCGCCGAGCCTCAGCGTCGGCGTCCAGAGCCGGCCGTGTCGCTCCGGACGCCCCTTCCTACCATCCCCGATCGAGGAACCCCATGCCAGACGCCCCCGCCTTGCACATCGACACCCTTCGCTACCGCTACACCCCAACCGGACCGTGGGTTGTGGATATTGCATCACTCACGCTCGATCCCGGCCAACAACTCCTCCTCACCGGCAGCTCAGGCCGCGGCAAGAGCACACTGCTCTACCTCATCGCCGTACTCATAGAGCCAAGCCACGGCTCGATCACCATCCACGCCCAAGACATCCACGCCCTCCAAGGCCACAAACGCGATGAGTTCAGAGGGCAACGCATCGGGATGATCTTCCAGACATTCAACCTCCTGCACGGCTTCTCGGCCGCCGAAAATGTCATGCTGGCGATGATGTTCAGCAATATCCCCCGCCGCGAGCACCGGCCGCGCGCCTGCGAACTCCTCGAACACCTCGGCGTCGATCGCCCCGACGCCCCGCCCGAGCAACTCTCGATCGGCCAACAGCAGCGCGTCGCGGTTGCCCGGGCTGTCGCGTGCAAACCCGACCTCGTGCTTGCGGACGAACCCACCGCAAGCCTTGATCCTGAGAATGCAGCCGGCGCAATGGACCTCATCCAGACCACCTGCCGCGAGAGCGGGGCGGCCCTGCTGTGCGTGAGCCATGATCCGACGATGGCCGAGCGGTTTGAGCGGCGGGCGAGCCTGGATGAACTCCATGAAAAGACGAGCGCGGAGGCGCAGAGATGAGCGCGGAGACACGGAGAAATACTCAATATAAGAATCAGAGATTCAGACTTCACCCACCATCAATATTGGAGCCTCTGAACAATCAGGGGGGCGGGCTTTCCAGCCCGCCTTGGTACGGCCTGGAACAGCGAAGAGCGAAACTGCTTGGTATTCCTCAGATTTCCCTCTTCTCTATTGCTCCACTGCTCTCTCTCCGCTCCCTCCGCGTCCCCCTCTGCGCCTCTGCGTTCTCACTTCCCGGAACCCCCCATGGCCATCACCGACTTCACCATCATCCGCCGCAGCCTCCGCACCCGGCTCTTCTCGACGATCACCACCGCCCTCACCGTGGCGATCGCCGTCGGCATGTTGCTCGTCCTGCTCGCAATGATGGATGCTGGCAAGCAGGCCTTCCGCCGAGGCTCGGGGGATATGCACCTGCTCGTCACCAAAGAGCCCAGCGCCCTGGTCAGCGTGCTCAACGGCATCTTCTACGCCAACGCCCCCGCTGCCCCGCTGACCAGCGCGGAACTTGCGCGCATCCAGACCGACCCGCGCGTAGCGATGGCCATCCCGACGCAACAGGGCGACGGCTACAAAGGGCTGCCGGTGATGGCGACGACGACCGCCTTCTTTACCGACTTTGCCCCCACCCCCGGCGAGCCGTGGCGATTTACGCAGGGGCGGGCGTTTGCTGCACCGTTCGAGGTCGTGCTCGGGGCCAAGGCTGCCGAAATGACTGGACTTGCGTTGAGCGAGACGATCCACCTCGCCCACGGCCGAAGTGATGTCGGTACACACGAACACAGCGACTTTGACTACACCATCGTCGGCATCCTCGCCCCCACCGGCTCTGCGCACGATCAGGCGGTCTTTACCGATCTGACCAGTGCCTGGACGATCCACGCCCACGACCGCCGCATGCGCGAGGACCACGACGCAACCACCACACCCGACGACATCGCCGAGACCGATCGGCTCGTCACGGGTGTCTATGTCCGTGCTGCCTCGCGTCGAGGCTCAAGTTCCAGTGCTGCCCTTGCGCCGCTCGCCTATCAACTCCGTAAAGAAGGCTACATGATCGCCGAGCCGACCAAGGAGATCGACAAGCTCTTCACCATTGTCGGCAACATCAACACGATCTTCGTCTCGATGGCAGCCGTCGTGATGCTCTCAAGTGCCGTCTCGATCATGGTCGCCCTCTACAACTCGATGGAGCAGCGTCGACGCCAGATCGCGGTGCTTCGGGTGTTGGGTGCGAGCCGGGGGCGCATCTTCGGCCTCATCGTCACCGAGTCGGCGGTGCTCGGCCTGCTCGGGGCGGCCGCGGGCGTCGTGCTCGCCCTGCTCGGCGGCCAGATCGTCGCCACCACCCTCAAAGCCAAACTCGGCATCCTCGTGACACCGACCTTCCCGCCGGTCTGGGTGCTGCTGGTCGTGGCGATCGCGGTGCTGCTGGCGGCGATCGCGGGGCTGGTGCCGGCGGTGGCGGCCTACCGCACGAGTGTGGCAAAAAACCTGCGGCCGGTGAGCTGACCCCCGGGGGAAGGGTGCCATCAGCGCCCTCATTCCGACAACCCCTTCACCGCAGATCAATCTCTCCCTCATCACTGATCGACACACTCGGCCTCGAGAGCTTCGCATCAAACAGCACATCCGCCAACTGGCTCGGCAGCGAATAAAACACCCGCCCCTTGAACGAGTACCGATACACCCCCGGCACCACTCCCCCTTCGCCCATCGGCACCACCGCGGGAATCGTGATCCGCTGCGTCCCGCCCCGGGGAATGGTTGCCTGGGCATCACGACGGCCGGTGAAGACCCGATGCCCGTCCACGCTCAGCGAATAGACCACATCCCGCATCGGCAGCTCGATCTCGTTGGGGTTGGCCATCTCGATCACAAACTCGACGACCGCAGCCTCGGCCGTCTTCTCGCGGAGTTGGGCATCGACCACGACCGCCCCGGGCGAAGCCGTCCCAGAGCAACCGCCAAGCAGCGACACCCCAGCAAGCACCCCCACGAACACCAACCCGACAACCGTGCTGCCCCAGTTTCCATGCGCAGTCTTCACGCGCACAGCGTAGCACACCTCAAGCGAGCCGGCCTCTGTGAGTCCGGTCACAACAACCGGTCCCACAGGGACCGGCTTGCGCAAAGACTTCCCCGATCCCACTCAACCCCCCCACCACCACCTCAATCCGTCTCAACCTCAGCAAGCATCATCCACGCCCCTTGGCTGTGATGCTCCATCTCTTCGATCGTGGCAGTCAGATGGACCGATGCCTCGATATACCCAACCCATCGACCCGTCACCCAGATCATCACCACCGCCCCAATGACAGCCGCCACCTCGGCAATCCCCCGTTTCCTGGCCCAAAAAAGCACACCAATCGTGAAACCGACGCTCGACAACTTGGCTACCACCAGCAGCACGGGGCCGCCCGTTTGCAGCACAAGCCGGGCGATCGGATTGTCCTCGATCAGTCCGATCTCCATGACATAGGTCAGCGTCAGCACCAGGTCAGCAATGCTCAGGACCAAAATCACCCCCAGCATCACCACCACACGGCGCGCCCTCCCGGGTATCCTGCGCACCAACCCCGCAGGAAGGCAGCAAGAGGCAACACCCATCGCGGGTCTCATCCCGGGTCGAACCATCACCCGTCCATCGACCGACCGGGCTGGCCGATGAACCTCGGGCCGACGATGGGCACCCACTCAAGCCGGAATCACCCGGGTCGGCGGGGTGTTTGGGATGTATGGAGGGCTTGGACCATGCAGCAAGAGCCGAGAACCCAGACAGACCGCGGCACCCCCGCGCGCGAGCCGGTCCGTGTCGGACCGGTTATTGCAGAGTTATCCCGATCCCATGCTCACACCCACGCGCGTCCACACCCTCCGGTCTCACAGAGACCGGCTCGCGTGTTAGGGACGCGGATGACGCGGATGGCGGGGGTGGTGGGGGTGGTGGGGGTGGTAGTGTTGGCACTCTTCGTGTGTACCCCTCTCGCCCGCGCCCAGACCAACCCCGTCTTCCTCGATGATTCGACACTCGCTGCCGATGTCCTCGCGGGGCTGCCCGGGTTGCTTGCCTCAGACAACCCAAGTGAAGCAATCCGCCTGCTCCAACTCCTCCTCGAAAACGAGAGCGATCGGCTCATCGCGTCGGCTGCCTATCCCCACCTGTTCGAATCGGTCCGCGCCCGCGTCCACCGCGTCCTGCTCCAAGACCCAGCCCTCCTCACCCGCTACCGCAACATCGAGACCGTCACCGCCGAGCAACTCCTCAAAGCCGGTCAAGCCGACAAGGTCGAACGCTCCCGCCTGCTGACCGAGCCCGGCTTTGAAGCCGCGATCCGCGTCGCCGCGGAACACCTGGCCGCAGCACGCTTCGAATCGGCACAGCTCACACTCCTCCAACTCGACACCCACCCGGATCGACGCAACCCGGCTCTCGCCACCCGAGCAGCCGCCCTCTGGACGCAGCTCGCCGCCTATCTCAACAGACCAGGCACCCACGCCGCCGCCCAGCGTTGGGCAGAACTCGCCAACCTCGACTCCAACCCACTCCCCACGGTCGTGTGGCCCCAAGCCCTCCTCACTCCAGTGATCTCCCCGATGTCCACAGGTGCCGCCCCCGACCTTGCCGAGCTCATCGACCAACCCCTCTGCACAGCAGACCTCCGCCCGCGCACCGATGTTGTGACCACTGAGCCCCTCACCAACACCCGTCGCCCACGCCAGGCGATCGAGTTCCCCTACATCTTCCCACTCGTCGTCGATGACACCGTCTACTCCACCGACGGCCTCTGGATCAACGCCTGGGACCGCTTCACACTCACCCAACGCTGGCGGACCAAACCCCGAGGTGCCGACAACGAACGCGAGAAGCTCGAAGGGCAATACGCCGCAGCCGCCTTCCGAAGCAGCCGAAGCCGCGATATCGAAGAAGCCACCTCCCTCGCCCTCCACGGCCGCATACTCATCACCGCCACCGGCCTGGTCACCAACGGCAATCGCGCAGGCGACCCGCGGCTCCACGCCCTCGACGCACGCACCGGCCGTGTCCTCTGGTCCACCTATATCGACGAGCTCGACCCCCAACTCGAAGAGAGCTCGACCCGAGGCCCCGCGGTCTTTGAGGGAGACCTCGCGGTTGTCGTGGTCCGCAAAATCTCACAGTCCAAACGCTTTGCCAGCGCCTTCCTCGTCGGCCTTGATCTCGCCGATGGATCGGCCAAATGGATCCGCCTCGCCGGCAGCGCGGGCTGGCTTTCCTATGGCGGACGCGGGCAATGGACCGACTGGCCAACCATCCACCAGGGTGTCGTCTACCGCGCCGATGAGCTCGGTGTCATCTGCGCAATCGAAGCCGGCACTGGCCGCTACCGATGGGTCCGCCGCCTCCCCGGTGTCGAGAGCCGCATGCCAAGCCCCCGCCTGCCCTGGGCCGCCTCGACACCCATCATCGATGGCAACACACTCCTCGCCCTCTCCCCAGACCGACGCGAGCTGCTCCGCCTCGACCTTGCCACCGGCACAATCCTCGGACGACGCGATGCACAGCTCTTGGGTCGCCCCGGGTACATCTTCGCCCACAACAATCAACTGATCGCAGTCGCCCCTGCCCGTGTCGCAACCGTCCCCATCGCAAACGCCGAGACCGCACCGATCAAAGTCTCAATGCTCGTCGAGAACCCGGGCATCGTCGGGCGGGTCGTCGCAGCCGGCGATTCCCTCCTCCTCCCCCTGGCCCGAGGCATGGGTGTCATCAACCTCCACACGCTCAAAGCCGAGCAAAGCCTTGTGCTCAGCGCGCCGGGCAACCTCATCCCCCTCGGGCAACAGCTCCTCACAGTCGATAACGAACGCCTCCACAGCTACCTCGTCTGGAAAGACGCCGCCGCGGTGCTCAAGGCTCGAATCGACGACGACCCGACCAACCCCGACCCCGCGGTCACTTTCGCCGAGCTTGCCTTCCGCGCGGGCCACCCGGAAGCCGTCCTCTCGCCGGTCGATCATGCGCTGACCGCGATGGCAGCCAACCCACTGAGCCCGGCGATCCGCCCAAGCCAACAACGGTTGTTCGCGCTGTTGCTCGAGATGCTGCGGGAATCCGAAACCAAGAACATCGACCCCGATGGTCAAAACAACCGCCTCTCACCAGAAATACTCGATGCGGTCTCCATACGGATGGCGATGGTTGCGATCACACCAGATGAACGCGCCACACACCTGCTCATGCGAGCCCAGCTCCGCGAGACGACCAACCGCATCGCACAAGCCGTTGCAGACTGCCAGGAAATCCTCGCCGATCCAGTCCTTGCCGGCGCGTCCTGGAGCCGAGGCCCATCCAGTGTCCGGGCCGAGATCGACGCCATCGCAAGGCTCGACCGCCTGCTCACAACCCATGGCCGCGCCGCCTACGAGCCCTTCGAGGCCGCAGCAGCAGAGCAACTTACAGCACTACTCGCTCAAAGTGCCAACGCATCAGCGTACGAATCACTCGCCCGCGCCTACCCCAGGTCTGCCGCAGCTCCCGCCGCCTGGCTCACCGCAGCAGAGCAACACGCAAAGCAAAGCGCAACACTCGCGCTCGATCGCGCCCTCACCCGAGGCCTCCAGAGCGCAGCCTCAACCCGCGCAACCGGCCTCACGCTCGACCCATCGCTCATCGGTGAACTCCTCGGCCAGCGCCTCACAGCACTCATCGCCGCCAACCGACTCGACACCGCAGCCGCCCTGCTCACTTCGAGCCTCTCCGATTGGCCGGGCGTAACGCTGACCGCCTCGGGCAAAACCCTCGATCGCCCAGCCCTGCATGACACACTCCGCGAACGAATCAACACCCAAAGCCTCCGCGCAACGCTCGGCCCCCGTCTCTCCGGCAACGCAACCGAACTCCCCGGCTGGGTCCTCATGCGCGCCCTCGATCGCCGCCACTTCCAATCCCTGCGCCCGGGTGTCATGCTCCTCTCAGCAGGTAGAATCGGTCTCTGGCGATTCGATCAAGATGCTGCCGAGCTTGCACCCGCATGGTCTGTGCCCTATGACAACAACCCCGTGCTCGTACGGTTCGATACCGATCGTGTTCTGTTGCTCGAGCCCGACGAGCACGGCGGCTCTCTCATCGCGCTCGACCCCGACTACGGCCACACACTCTGGCGCTCCGACCGACTCGGAGAAACCCTCTCAAGAGCCCAGGGCGCAACCGGAGCAACAGGTCAGGAACGCTTCGATGCCCCGCTCGATGGCGAGGTAGCCGCCAGCGATATCCTCCTCGCACTCGATGAAACCACCATCGCCGTGGTCTCTAGATCGGGCAGAGCAGTCGGCATCGACCTGACAAGCGGCAAGACCGTCTGGTCCCGACGCACCACCTGCCAACGGGTCAACGACGCAGCCGCGGGCGATGGCGTGCTCGTGCTCGGGGGCACCTCAGCACCCGCCACCGATGACATCGCCGGCGAACCAATCGTCATCATGCTTGACCTTGCCAGCGGCGAAGAGATCAGCAGCTTTACCCCCACGACCGGCACAGCAGCCGGCAGGGTGCGGTGGGTCAACCTCGCACCGGGCACAGGTCGCCCCGTCGTTGGCCTCTCCAGCGGGCTTGTCGGGCTCGTGCTCCCCAACGCCCAGCCCCTCTGGACTCTCGCCGACCCCGCTGTCGAAGAGACAACCGGCGCATGGGCAGCCGGGTCACACCTCTTCGTGCAGTCTGCGATGCGAGAACTCTCGCTCATTGATGCTGCAACAGGCGAGTTGCTCAAACCCCGCCTCGAAACCGCAGGGTGCCTCGAACTCGGTGAGCCCATCGACGCAGCCTACATCAATGGCTCGCTCACCCTGCTCAGCCCAGCCTGGTATGCCACCCTCGACGCAGCCACCGGCTCGTTGCTCGCCGCCGACGCGATCGACCCACTCACCGGTGGCATGGTCCAGCCCGCCCTCGCCACCGAAAACCTGGTCATGGTCGAACGCGAACCGGTCCCGGGGCAGACCGGGCTCTATCGGCTCCACATCCTCGACACCGCCTCAGGCCGAACCCACTCGACCGCCACACTCCAACTCAGCGACCGACCGCGACGCATCACTGTATTGGATGGCATCATCCTCCTCACCGCGGGCGACAAAACAATCGTCCTGCCGACGGAGTGATCCCGTGGGACCGGCTTCCAGCCGGTGCCCCTTGACGAGCCCTGTGCACAAGTACAGGGTTGGTTTACCTATGAAAATAGGTCCTTCTTGATCCCGAGACTGCACTCGGGGCTCATAGAAACGCACGAGTTTTTTCGGGATGCGTATCAGTTCGCCACGATATTTACAAGCCGCCCCGGCACTGCGATCACCTTCCGCACCGTCTTCCCCTCAAGCATCCCCTGTACTTTCTCATCAGCCATCGCCAGCGCCTCAAGTGCCTCAGCATCTGCATCCGCAGGCACCATCAGCTTCGCCTTCACCTTCCCCATCAGTTGCACCACGATCTCTACTTCGTCGTCCCGCAACATCGCCTCGTCATACCCCGGCCACGCCGCGTCCGCGATCGACCCCGCCTGCCCCAACCGGTGCCACAGCTCCTCACCCATATGCGGGGCAAACGCCGAGAGAATACGGCAAAACCGGTCGAGCTGGTCGCGTGTCAGACCACCCGAGCTCGTCGCTGTGTTGACAAACTGGATCATCGCCGCGATTGCCGTATTGAACGCCAGCTTCTCAATATCGCTCTCGACCTTGGCGATCGTCCGATGGAGTTGCTTCTCGACCGCTTCGTCCGCCTCCTCGCGCAGCACAAGCTCGCCCGTTTCCACATCAATCACCAGCCGCCACGCCCGCTGCAAGAAACGGTAGAGCCCGATCGTATCGGTCGTGTTCCAAGGCTTGGTCTGTTCGAGCGGCCCCATATACATCTCATAGAGCCGAAAGGTGTCCGCTCCATACTCGGCAATCACATCATCGGGGTTCACCACATTCTTCAGACTCTTGCTCATCTTCGCGACGATC
>JAJRZG010000036.1 GCA_024275365.1 Planctomycetota bacterium
CAACCGCTACGGCGAGCAGATTGAATATAACGACACGCGCCGCACCGGCCGCCGATTTGTGTGTCCTTCGATCCGGCGTCCTAATGATCCGCCGTTGGATGATGATGCGTACCTCAAGGAGCGTCACCGCGACCGCCGAGTCTCTCGTACGCGTCGGCACGCACGGAAACAGTTCTTCCGTAGTCCCTTTGGTCATCGTCGTCGGAAGACCGTCGAGCCGTTCAGCGAGTGGTTCAAAAACCTCTTCGATCTCCACGATCATGTCTGGCACCGTGGCCTGCACAACAACGCCACGCAGATCCTTGCGGCGATCTATGCCTACCAGATCCTCGTGCTCTACAACCGCGGTTTGCGACCGCTGACGGAGAAATCCAATGGATTCTTGATGGACTGTAGAATAGTCGGACAGCCTGACAGCTTTGCATGGCCATGGAGACTGGCAGGTATCTTGTGCTCTTCATGCCCATCCAAAGCGATGGGCATGCCACACGGCGGGGTTTGGCTTACTTGTGAACCCGAGCCCGATCAACCGGCGGCAGTCCCTTCGCCGACCGGTCGCGGTCGATAAAGCCATGGACGGCATCGGCCACACGGTCGAGTGCATTCTGGGCGGATGGCTCGTTCGCGTCGCGCAAGATCTGGTTGAGCATCGCGTTGATCTCTTGCTCGAGTTCGCGCTGATAGAGCGAGGCGGGGAGGAAGGCGGGGGCCGTATCACCCGCTGCCTGGGGTGTCGTGCCAAACGAGAGCCACTGGGCGTACTCGTCGTAAAGGTCTTCGCCCATCGGTGCGACCTGATACTCGCCGGGCTTGTTGGGGTCGGGGATGCCTCGGGTCTCGCGGAAGCTGTCGGAGGCGATGACATCGGAATTGGCAGGCGGCGCGACACGGAGGGTGTCCCAGTATTCGATCGCCTGGTCAGGATCGACAAGCCAGCGGATCATCTTCCATGCGGATGCTTTGTTGGGCGCATAAGTCGAGATGCCCCACACACACGAGCCCGAGCAGACGGCGGCGACCTTGCCCCTCGGCACGGGGGCGACAGCAAAGTCGAGCCCTTGCGCATTGAGCTGGAAGTAGGGGACCATCCACGACCCGGCGTAGAGCATCGCGGTGCGCCCGGTGGCGAATCGCGCGTTGGGGCCTGCGCCCTTCTGCTCGCCAAAGGAGGGGATGAACGAACGGTCCTCGAATGTGAGCGTGCGGAAAAACTCGACTGCCTCGATGCCAGCTTGTGAGTTGATGAGGGTTGTCAGCCCGTCGTCGGTCCAGAGCTTGCCCCCTGCCTGGGCAAAGAAGTTCATGTAGGGCCACTGCCAGATCTCGAGGTCGAGGCCGTAGGTGAGGATGCGTTCGGACCCGTCGGTGTCGGTCTCACGCACCGTGAGCTTGCGTGCTGCCTCGCGGAGCATCTCCCAGTCCCACGAGTCGTCGGGGTAGGGGATGGGGTCGTTGGGGTGCTCGGCGTTGTAGGCATCGAAGAGGGCGCGGTTGAAAAAGAGGCCGTACTGGGCCATGTCCTGAGGCAGGGCGTAGAGCGTGCCATCGACTTCGAGCGCGTCGCGGAGCTGCTGGGGGATCGCGTCGAGGATTTCTTGGGACAGTCCGGATTCTGAGTCGTTGATGTAGTCATCCAGAGGCAGCAGCATGCCCCGTTCGACCATGCGGTGATAGTCGGTGATGCCGATCCGCATGACTTCTGCGCCGACACCCCGGGCGTGCCAGGCGGTGTATTTGGGCTGGACCTCGGAGTATCGGCGGTAGTCGACCCGGATGCCGGGTTCGAGTTGCTCAAAGCCCCGGGCGTAGACATCCTCAAAGAGCCGATCCTCGAAGGGCATGCCCCAGACGGTGAAGAGGACTCGCTCCTTGCCGGTGACGAGTTCGCGCAGCGAGCGAGGGGTCAGGACCAGTAGGCTGACGAGCGCGAGCAGGAGGATGGCGATGAGTGAGGTGCGCATGGGTTTCTCAAAAGGCATTTTGACCACAGAGGGCACAGAGTCTCACAGAGGAAAGGCAGGAAGGCAGTATTTTTTGCCACAGATGAACACAGATTGACACAGATAAAGGCATGTAGTGGCACAGCTCTCCGAGCCGAGCGAAATATCATACATGTATTTGACGCACGGCTCGGAGAGCCGTGCCACCGTGTATCTTTCTCTTCCCTACCTTTCCTCTGTGAGACTCTGTGCCCTCTGTGGTGAAAAAAAGAACCATACTTACTCCTTGATCCCCGTGACGGCAACCCCCTGCACAAACGCCCGCTGGAGCAGGAAGAAGACGACCACTAGCGGCACAATCAGGATCGTCCCCGCGGCCATCTGGACCGGCCACGAATCGACATACTGGCCGGCTGACAGATCGGCAATCGCCAGCGGCAGGGTCTTGGACCGCTCCGAATCCACCACGATCAACGGCCAGAACAGGTTGTTCCAACTGAAGACGAAGGTGAACACCCCGAGCGACGCGATCGCCGGCCAGATGATCGGGCGGGCGACATACCAGAAGATATCAAACTCGTTCATGCCGTCGAGGCGGCCGGCTTCGATCAGCGAGTCGGGCACCGCGTTCATCACTTGGCGGATGTAAAAAATACCAAAGCCCGAGGCAAGGAAGGGCACGATGAGCGCCTGGATGTTGTCCACAAACCCGAGCTTTGAGCAGATGATGTAGGCGAAGATGAAGTAGACCTGGATCGGGACCATCATCGTCGTAAGCGCAAGGCCAAAGAGCACGCGCTTGCCCGCAAAACGCAGCTTGGCAAAGGCAAACCCCGCCAGGGCGTTGTGGGCGACACCAAGCACAGTGGTGAGTATCGCTGCCAGTGCGCTGTTCCAGTAGAACCTGTCGAGGTCGGCTGCACGGATCGCCTCATGATAGTGGCCCCACTGCGGCACACTCGGCAGGAGCGTCGCCCAAGTCGGGGCTTGAGCTGCTTCAAGATCGGTCTTGAGCGAAGTCAGCACCATCCATGCCATCGGCAAGAGCATCGTGAACGCACCGAGATACACAACGGCGTGGACAGCAAGACGGATCGGGAGAGGCGGACTGCGGAGGGTGCTCATGCGGCCCCCTGTTCTGCCCGGCGTGAGCGCATCGTCCAGGTAAGCTGCGCGGCAGTCGCCAGCAGCGTGATGGTGAAGATCACCACACCCACCGCCGCGGCGTATCCAAGCTGGCCATAGGTAAAGAGACGGTAAATATAGAGATTGAGCACATTGGTCGCGTCGTTCTCGGCCTGGCCTGTCATGACGAAGACGACATCAAAGACCTGGAGCGAGCCAATGACTCCGGTGATAAAAAGGAAGGCGGTCGTCGGCGCGACCTGTGGCCAGGTGATGTGTCGGAGCACCTGTCCGGGCGTCGCACCATCCACCTCGGCGGCCTCATAGAGCGAGCGGTTGATGGTGGCAAGTGAAGCCAGGTAGATGACCATGCAGAACCCGATGCCCCGCCAGACAGTGACGACGATGATCGAGCGGAGTGCCCACTGCTCGTCGTTGAGCCAGTCGGGCGGGTTGACAACCCCGACCAGCCGGAGCGCCCAGTTGACAAGCCCGGCCTCGGGCTCGAGCAGCCAGCGCCAGACATAGCCAATCGCGACGATCGAGAGGATCGTCGGCAGGAAGAACATCGTCCGCACCAGCACCCGCCCCTTGAACCAAGATGCCTGGACTGCTGCGGCGAGCAGGAACCCGATGATGACCATCGGTGGCACCGAGCCGAGCACATAGACGATCGTGTTGCGAAGGGCCGGGCCGAACTTGGCATCGCTTGCAAGGTCGGTAAAGTTGTTGAGCCCGACCCAGCTGGGATCGGGGCCACCATCCCAGGCGAACAGGCTCAGCCCGATCCCGAGTAGCGTGGGGATGAGCGTGAAGACAAGCAGGATTCCCAGCGGGAAGAGCAAGAAGAGGTAGGCTGTGTTGGAACGGCGGATGGGCATTGATGGGTGAGAGTACCGTATTGTGCTTGAAAAAACTGTTTCTATCGTGAATACCGCGATTCTACAGGGGGCAGGGGGCGCACGGGCGTTGGCCTTTGAAGGTAGTAGAACGCGGTGGACGCGATGTCATCGGTTAGCGGCTGATACTTGCCGTTGGGCCACCAGCCGAGTGCCTGCACGGTGACACGGCAGTCCCGCTCGAAGCGAATCGGATCGGGGATATGCCAGCGGTAAAGCCCGTGGCTGGGGATACGGGGGGCGTCCTGGTCTGTGGTGTCGAAGAGTGCCTGTGGATAGCCGAGGTAGGGCGTGGAGAAAGTCGTCGGTCTCTGGTTGCGCTCGTAGTCCATCACAAACCCCCACGCCCCGCCGAAGTAGTCTTCGGTGCCCGTGCCACAGATCGTGGGCGCGTCGTCGGCATCACCATCGAGGAAGAACTTGACCTCTCCCTCGCCCCACCAGCCGGTGGAGAGTTGATTCCAGACAAGGTATGTCCCGGCGTAGTGACCCCGTCCGTGTACACGGTCGAGGATGACATGCTCGGGGGTGTTTCGTGTGGTCAGAGTTCGCGCCCACGAGGTGTGCAGATAGGCAGCGTCATCGCCGACCTCTTCGAGGCTGTACGAGAGTTGATAGAAAAACTCGGGGATCGTCTCGTGCCCGTCGTTTCGGATAGTGAGTCGAAACCGTGTTCGGAAGGGCATCGGCCAGTAGCTGTTCATCCCACCCATGGGGTTGACCGCGATGGGCTGGCTGTTGACGAGTGACCGGCCGTCTATGCCGTTGGCGAAGAAATCACCCACTGGCACGCGGATGCTCGGTTCGTCGGCATCGTCGTAGGTGACTTCCCACGCGATGCTGCGATGGGCCTTGGCGAGCACCGTACACCAGATGTGCTGGACGATGCCCGGCCCCTCGATATCGGCGAGCACGACGGTCTGCCCGGGTTCGAGGTTTCGCAGGCAGGGCCGGACCTTCCAGCATCGCCCGAGTTCGCTCGCAGCCTCGGTACACCAGGGGTCGTCGCCGGGGCGTGCCTGTGCGCCCTGACCTTTGGTGCCGGTCGGGTTTTCTGCGGAGATCGAGCGGGTTGTGGCCGAGCGGAGGCGGGCGATGTTGGCATGAGAGAAATGGTCCACAGCGGTCTCCAGACTTGCCAAGCATACAACAGTTTTGTGATCAAGGGGGGCCAGATATTTGTTCGTGGCAGTTCCTTGTTCATGACTGACCCTTGCTCGTGAGAGGGCACAATCTTCCATACCAGATTTGAGATTTGAGATTTCAGGACTCAGGACTTAACTCGAAGAACCAATTCTACACCGGGCTCTCCATGGACTGGACGATGCTGGTGAGGATGTGTTCTGTGCCGGTGAGTTCGACACCCTCGGGGGTCGAGCGCGGGACGACACGATGCGAGCAGACCGCGTTGATGTTGCTGAGCACATCTTAGGGGATGACATAGTCCCGGCCATGAAAGAGCGCGGTCGCGCGCGCAGCCTGGGCTATTGCAAGCGAACCTCTGGGAGAGAGCCCCAGCCGAAGACGGTCGTCGTCACGGGTGGCGTGGGCGAAACGCACGATGTAGTCAAGGATGGCGGTATCAATCTCGATCTGGTCGGTCTTGGACTGGAGTTCAACGAGCTGCTCTTTGGAGATGACGGCTTCGAGCGTATCGAGGATGGTGGCTGCTGGGCGGGTCTTGAGGATTGTGCGCTCGTTGGCTGCGTTTGGGTACCCCAGACTCAGCCGCATGAGGAACCGGTCGAGTTGGTTTTCAGGGAGGGCGTAGGTGCCCTCAAAGTCGTAGGGGTTTTGCGTCGCGATGACCATGAAGGGCTGGTCGAGCTTGTGGACCGTGCCATCGATCGAGACATTGGCCTCGTTCATCGCTTCGAGCAGGGCGGTCTGCGTGCGGGGGGTGGTGCGGTTGATCTAGTCAGCCAGGACGATATTGGCAAAGATCGGCCCCCGTTTAAAGGTAAATGAGCCTGAGTCGCGGTCGTAGATCGAGACGCCGAGCAGGTCGGCAGGGAGCATGTCGGGCGTGAGCTGAATG
>JAJRZG010000304.1 GCA_024275365.1 Planctomycetota bacterium
CGCCACCCTTGCAGGCAATGTCACCATCGGCTCACACACCCTCATCGGCCTCGGCGCAATCATCCTCCCCGGCGTCCGCATCGGCGCTCACTGCACCATCGGCGCAGGCGCAGTCGTCCTCGCCAACCTCCCCGACAACACAACAGCCGTCGGCAACCCCGCACGAGTCATCGGCGAACACGATTAGAGCACCCCAACAGCATGCGTCGTATGTGTCACGGCCATTGTGGCCGCATCGTGTGTGCCATGGCCATCTTGGCCATGCGGGGCTGCAAGCACGGCCATAATGGCCGTGGCACACGAAAGTGTCCGCTAGACCTTGATACAAGATGCTCGAAAAACACTCTATGCGTACTTGATCCACTCCAAACACAACCCCTCCGGCGGCAGCGTCGGCCCAGCCCGCACCCGATCAAGCCCCGCAATAATCCCCGGCACATCGTCCGCCGAAACCCGCCCACGACCAACATCGTGCAGCGTCCCCGCGATGATCCGAACCATGTTGTACAAAAAACCGTTCCCCGAAATCTCCAGCCGAAGCACCCGCGACGGCGGCACAAAGCTGGTATGCGCCTCCAGCGCAACCTCCCGGATCGCGCACTCATACACCTCCCGCACCGTGGTTAACTTCCCGTGTCTTGCAGCCACAAACGCTGCGAAGTCGTGCTCGCCCACAAAGTACCCAGCCGCCCGCTGCATTGCCTCGATGTCAAGATCGACCCAAGTGTGCCACGCTCGCCGCCGCTCCCACAGAGGCCGGTGCTTGCCTACCCAATAGGTATAGCTGTACCCTTTGGCGATGCAGTCCCGGATCGGGTTGAACCCCGCATCCACCACCTCGGCCCCAACGATCAGCACATCCTCCCCAAGCCGCGAGTTCACCGCCCGAAGCAGCCGCTCCACCCCCCGCGACTCCGGCCACCCCCCGATCACTCGGCTCCCGGTGGCACGGCTCTCCGAGCCGTGTGTCTCCCCCTCTCCGCGCCTCCGCGCCTCTGCGTGAAACCCCAGATTCCGACTCCTCGTCTCAGGCGTTTCGTCTTTCTCATCACCCGAGCAACTAAACACCGCCACCTGTTGCCTCGCATGAACCCCCGAATCAGTCCGGCTCGCCCCCAAAAGCACAATCGGCTCCCGCACCACCTCCCGCACCGCCCGCTCGACCACAGCCTGCACCGTCCGCAGCGCAATCCGCCCCGGCTTCCCCGGCTCAAGCCCAGGCTCAAGCTTCTGGATCGCCACCCGCTGCGCCCGAGGTGCAGCCGCCCCCAGCAACGCAGGGTCCGGCGGCTCCTGCTTCTGCCACCCCGCAAAGTCCGTCCCGTCATAGGCGATTGTCAGCTTGTATGTCGGCATACCGCCCAAAGCCTAGTCGGCACTATTCTCAAAAAACTCTCCCCACCACGCAATCCAACACCTCCCACATCGTTCTGCTCACGACCGGGCGGGCCAGGCGAGGGGGCCAGGCCCGTGCAAGCCGGAGAGGTTTTACACCCAGAGAGAGCCCACGAGCATGTGCCTCGTGGAGCCTCCGAGCCCCGGGCGTTCCGGGGCACGATTCACACACCCACACTTCACACGCGGAAAAAAAGGAGATCACCATGGTCCTCAGGTTTACGCAACTGCTCGCCGTCCTCATCGCAGCTCTCGCCGTCTCGACCCCGACCGCCACAGCCCAGGACGCCGACCCCGGCCAGGTCACTCGTCACGCCGTCCAGGCAATGCAGCGCGTGACCCAAGCCACCGTCGGCGAGATCAGGTCCACCGCGACCCGCGGCATCCATCTCATCCAGGAACTCGACCAAAATGGTGCTTCCGATGAAGAACTCATCGCAGCCGCCCGCCACACCTTCCGCGCAATCGACCGCCAGGCCATGCACGGTGCGCGTCGCGTCAACATGATCGCCGCCCGTACCATCGCGATCTTGCGAGAGATCACAGACGACCGCCGCTTCTTCCGTATTGTCGTGCAAGCCCGAGCCCAGTCCCGCGAAGCCATCGGCCAGAGCAGACAACGAGCCCATCACGCCGTCCAAGCCGCCCTCGAAGATGCCCTCGGCGACGGTTGACGCAGCACCCCCAGCGCATTAACCCAGTGCGCGTATGTCACATCCAGAATCCCTCGAACAAGAGAAACCACACGCCCGTCGGCCCACACCGGCGGGTGTGTCCTTTTACACACTCTTTTTACACACTCTTTCGACTCCACAAGTGGGCGATTCCACCAGTGGGGCGGGCGTCTCACCCGCCATGCTCCAACTCCAACTCCGGCTCCCCCTCCCGCGCCCCGCGGGAGGGGGTTGGGGGGAGGGTGCCTTTCCTCCCTCTCTCCCTGGGAAAGGGCCGGGCTGACGGTGCCTTGTAGAACCCCCCACACAACCAAAGCGTCATCAATCCCCGTCCCCATCCCCCTCAACATCACTCCGCTTCACAACAGTCGGCTCCGGTCCCTCGTCCCGGACCTTCTTGAACCTCTTGTGCTCGTCATCTGCCCAGTTGTCAGCAAGCCGCCACCAGACAAGCACAAACGCCGACCCACCAATAAGAGTAACCACTCCCCAAATAATCGCGGGAATCATGGCGTCATCCTTCTAGGGTTGAGTGTTGCAGTTCGAGTCTGGAAAGCCAGTAACAGGCAAGACACGCAGGAATGATCAGAATCATCGGTGAGCCACCCTCACCCCCCATGACGCGAAAGTCCCGTAACTCTCGGCTTATCAGATAGCCCCTCGACACACCTCGCTCTTCACAGAACACACGAAGCCCGGCAATGTCTTCGGACCGAATCCTGTTGCGGTACTTCACTTCGAATGGCACGACCTGATCTGAAACTTCTGCGATGATATCCACTTCCGCCTTCGGCCGGCGCCAATACGATAAGCCCATACTCACGCCGTAGTAGTGGGCAAAGACATGCTTGAAGAACGCCGTTTCCACTGTCAGACCCAACGCTGTATCATCCTCCAAGAGAGAGCGACCCTTGAGCAGCACGCTGCCAGCAATCGCCGCATCTGCCAAGTACAGTTTCGGGCGACCACGAAGCACCTCTTTGCCATAGCCGAACGGGCGAAGAAGGTACACCAGGTGCGACGCCTCACACAACCGGATGTACCGCTCAACAGTCTGTTTGCTGATTCCAAGGTTGCTCGCAACAGATCGGATATCAAACATACCACCATCATGCAGGCAAATGTAAACAAAGAGCTTCTCAAGTTCAGCGATATGTCGGACGCCAAAGTACGCAGTCATGTCTCGCTTGAGGATCTTGTCTACGATGTCCGCACGCAACAGACGCTGGGCGAGCGAGATACTATCCACCAGAGCAGCCTGCGGGAATCCGCTGCGCAGCAGGTACTCGTGGAAGTGGCCCACCAGAGGCTTTGCCAGCGAGGCTGCTTGCATCCGCTCGCCCTCTGACCAACCAAACAACTTGGTAAGCGAGAATAACTCAGGCAGGTCGGGTTGCTCTATCTCTCGAATCTGCAAGTACTCACAAAACGAGAGTGTCGGCAACTTGATGGTGTGCCAGCGTCCCACACCGGATTCCGCGTTGGCATCAGAAAGAGGCACCACCGAACCGGTAACAACGATCTGTCGGCTGTGTCTGAAATCGACCTGATGCTTGAGCCAGGTCGCCCAGGAAGGGTCATGCTGCACCTCATCGAGCAGAATAAACTCCGGCCCCTCCCCCTGGCGTCGAAACTCCTCCCAGACACGAAGAACACCCTCGATGCCAGCCAGTTTGAGCAAGGGATGGTCCAGAGTCGCGTAGATAATGCGATGATGCGGAACACCCTTGAGTTGGAGTTCACCCACCAACTGGAGTAAAAGTGTTGTCTTTCCGACCTGCCTTGCCCCACTCAACAGGACCGCACGCCGGCTCGGAGGATCGATAACCCAATCACGAAGTTGGCGGAAGGTCGCCCGTCGCCATTTTGGAAGATCCGGAATTGTTCGGCCAGACCACCAAGGGTTGAACTCTTGGAGGATACCAAAAAGATCACTGGATGAGATAATTTGATCCATACTCACCATATCGCTTGATATAAGACAAGTATAGTGTGCTTAATTAGAAAAATCAAGTAAAAACCTAGAGATCCACCATCTCCACCCCATCCACTGCCCCAACCTCAACCTCTGGCACGGCCACCTCACTCACAAACGCCCCCAGCCCCGGATACCGATCCGCCATCTCCGCCCGTATCTCCCCCGCCTCAAACAGCCGAGCCCGGGGAGCCGCCACCTCAACCGCCATCGGCACCTGCCCCGGCTGCTCATCCACGATCACCACTTGCGCCCGGTGGGCAGCCATCCCCTCCTCGCCCCCCTCACCATGAAACTCAGCGATCAGGTCCAGCGCGATCTGCCCCTCCGTCTTGGCAAGCTCGATCACCGGGATCGCCTGCTCAAAGGCTTGGAGCATCTTCCGCGCGCTCTCAAAGGTCCCCGCCTTCTCCGCCCAGGTCGCCCCAGGAATCACAACATCCGCATGGTCGATCAGCGCGCTCCCGTGCGTATCAATCAGCACCACAAACCGCCCATCGGCGCCCTCGCGTGGCTCCCGATCAATCGCCCCCAACACCCCAGGCGCCGCCCAATCCTCACGATAGTTCCCCGTCGCGATGATCGCCCCAATATCCGGCTCCTTCATCCTTGCAAAGAACGCCTCAGCATCCAGCACCATCTGCCCGATCGCCCCCAGCACCCGCTGCACGCCCCGCGCGTTCGGTGCCTTCTCTGCATACATCGTGAACGCCTTGGGATCGTCCCCGCTCAGCTGTGGCGGGAACACCCGGTCCTCACCAACCCTCGGCACAGGCCCAAGCCCAAAGACCGCCTGCGGATCGATCAGCTTCGCCAATGTCCCAAGCGCATACGCCTCTTCGCATGTCAGGTTCGGGCTTACGAGCAGCGCAACCCGCTTGCCCCCCGCAGCCGCCTTCCTCAGCCCCGCGATCGCGTCCCCATACGCCCGCGAATAACTGCTCTCAACAAGCGCCCCATGCTCCCGACACATCGGCGATCGCAGCCGATTCTCCGCGTGGATGTGCTTCCATCCATACCGCACCTCATCGGTGATCCACCACTTGTTGACCGCCGCGTTCTCTCGAGGCTTGATCCGGTACACCCCGCCCTCGTTGTGTTCGATCCAGATATTGTCCCCGCTCGCTGTGATCCCATCAATCGAAGGTGTCCGCTTCAAAAACCACACCCGCTGCGTAAACAAAAAGTCCTTGTCAAGCAAAGCCCCGACCGGGCACAGATCAATCACATTGCTCGCCAGCGGGTTGTCAAGCCCCAACCCAGGGAACACATCGATCTCTTCCTTGTTGCCCCGCCCGTTGATATACAGCTCATCCGTCCCCGTCACCTCGCGCGTAAACCGCACACACTGAGTACACAGAATGCACCGGTCGCTATACAGCAGGATCCGCTCCCCGACATCCTTCTTGGGCTGCTTGACCTTCTGCTCCTCAAACCGCGACTCGCCCCGCCCATACTGCTGCGAAAAATCCTGCAGCGTGCACTCCCCTGCCTGGTCACACACCGGACAGTCCAGCGGGTGGTTGATCAGCAGATACTCCATCACCGCCTTCTGGTTGGCGACCGCCTTGGGAGAGTCGGTGTTCACCACCATCCCCTCAGCCGCCGGCGTCTGACAGGTCGGGAACAGCTTCCCGCCCATAAAGGGCTCGAGCTTGCCCCCGTTCCTCGGGTTGGGCGCAAGGGCCTCCCCAAGACAAATCCGGCAGCTCGCCACGATGCTCAGCCCCTCATGGAAGCAATAGCTGGGGATCGCAACCCCGCTCGCCCTCGCAACCTGCAGGATCATCTGCCCCTTGGTGAACTCGCACTCGACGCCATTGATGGTGATGGTTGGCATAGCCCAAGACTGTAGGGGCTGGCCCGGGCGCAGGCACCCCCCAACCCCCACACCCCAACCCCCACACCCCAACCCCCACACCCCAACCCCCCAGCCCATCCGGTGTAAACTTAACGCCATGACAAGCCTCCTCTGCGCCCTGCTTCTCTCAGCCATCACCCAGACGACCGACCCCGCCCGCGTCGTGGTCGATCCCACCAGCACCCCCCGTCAGGACGGCACCCCGGTCGTTGCCACACTCGCTGGCGCAGTTGCCTGGGTCACTCAGCACAAAGACCAGGCCGACCGATTCGAGATCGCACTCACGCCGGGCATCCACGAAATCAAGCAAGGGGTCGTCCTCAGCCCCGACCTCCCCCCCCTCACAATCCACAGCCTCTCCCCCGGCGCAAGACTCGTCGGCGGCCTGGTCATCCAAGACCCGGACTGGAACCCGGTCACCGACGAAGCCGCCCTCAGCCAGTTCCCCGAGGCATCACGCGAGCATCTCCGCCTGCTCACCCTCCCCCCAAAGAGCCTGGAAGGCTGGGAAAGCACCCTCACCGGCCCCGTCCACCGAGGCATGGGTGTCGGTGTCGCAGCGATCCGTTCCGAACTCTTCATCGCTGGCCGTGCCCTCACGCCCGCCCGCTGGCCCAACGAAGGTTTCGCCACCGTCACCTCCGTCACCGACCCCGGCTCTACCCCGCGAAACGCCGGTGCAGACATCCCCGAAGCCGACCGCGTCATCGAGCCCGACCGTGGAGGCACATTCACCATCACCGACCGCAACCGTCTCGCCCGCTGGCAACACGCCCCCAACGCCTGGGCCTCCGGCTACTGGTGGTGGGACTGGGCCGATGAACAACTCCGCATCTCAAGCATCGACCCCGAGGCAGGGTCCATCACCCTCGCCCTCCCACACCGCTACGGCCTGCGCGACTCCGCGCGGTTCTACATCACCAACCTCCCCCAAGAACTCGACACCCCCGGCGAATACTGGATCGACACCGACGCCAGCATCGTCTACGCCTGGGTCCCCAAGCAAGACCTCCACGCCGAGGTCGCCATATCACTCCTCGCAGATCCCATGCTGACACTCAACGCAGCACGAAACATCACCATCGAGGGGCTTTCCTTCGAGTTCACCCGAGGCAAAGCCATCCTCGCCAGCAATGTCGAAAACATCGAGATCAACCGCTGCTCCTTCGCCAACCTCGGCACCCAGGCCATCCAACTCAAAGGCAATAACTCCACCATCCGCGAATGCCTCTTCACCGATGTCGGTGGCGGCGGCGTCGATCTCGCCGGCGGTGACCGCGCAACCCTCACCCCCTCGGGCAACACCATCAATGACTGCATCTTCCGCCGATGTGGCCGCGTCCTCCGCACCTACAACCCCGCCATCCGCCTCTCCGGTGTCGGCCAGCGCGTCGCCTACAACGAAATCAGCGACCTCCCACACATCGCCCTCATCTTCAGCGGCAACGAACACACCATCGAACGCAACCGCATCCACAATGTCGTACAAGAAACCGGTGACGCCGGCGCAATCTACACCGGCCGAGACTGGACAACCCACGGCACCCTCATCCGCGAAAACTTCTTCCACGACATCCAGGGCTCCGATGCCCGCTACCAGAACGCCGTCTATCTCGACGACATGGCCAGCGGCATCACCGTTGAGAGCAACCTCTTCGTCCGCTGCAACTGGGGCATGCTCGTCGGTGGCGGCCGCGACAACACCATCCGAAACAACGCCTTCGTCTCCTGCAACCGCGCAATCCACTTCGATAAACGCGGTGTCGGCTGGATGGCAAAGAACATCGCCGACCCCGCAACCTCCACACTCCACAAAAACCTCGCCGCCGTCCCAATAGACAAAGAACCCTGGGCAACCCGCTACCCCACGCTTGGGACCTACCTCACCGACCGCTTCGGCCGCCCCGTCGGGTCAGCCTTCACAGGCAACGCCCTGCTCGCAACACCACTCGGGAATATCGACGACCCCGAGTGCGTCCGCGTTGAAGACAACCAGACGATCTCAATCAACACAGCAAGCACGGGCATACTGGTCAGCATCCTGACGAGTATCTCGCAAGACCCCAGTGTGGAGTATCACCCCGATGAATCCATGACAGACTTCCCCCCCATCCCCTTCGGCTCAACCGGCCCGCGAGTGACCCCGGTCGGCGCGCCAATACCCACAAAAATCCACACTTCAGACGAATAAATAACCCACCATGGCATTCATCCAGACCATCCCCGAAACCGATGCCCAAGGCCAACTCGCCGACCTCTACCGCCGCTTCGGCAACCCCGACGGCTCCATCGACAGCGTCCTCAAAGCACACTCCCTCAACCCCGATTCACTCGAAGCACACTGCACCCTCTATACCCAGTCCATGCACAAACCAAGCCCCGTCTCCCGCGCCGAACGCGAGATGGTCGGCATCACCGTCAGCCGCATCAACGCCTGCGCCTACTGCCTTCAACACCATGCCGCCGGTCTCGAACGGCTGCTGCCCGAAGACCGCAAGCCCCTTGTCAACCCCCTCAAAGCCGGCGACGAATCCGCCCTCACCCCCCGCGAACGCGCCATGACAGCCTACGCGGCAAAGCTCACAACCCAACCAGCAGCCATCACCGAGCGCGACATACAAACACTCCGCGACGCCGCCCTCACCGACCGCGAGATCCTCGATGTCGCCCAGGCCGCCGCCTACTTCGCCTACGCCAACCGCATCGTCCTCGGCCTCGGTGCCGCCCTCGAACCACGCCACGCGATCGGACAGTGGCCTGACACTTAGCGCACGCCGCAACCCAACCCACACAACACTCCGACGGATGCCGACGCTGAGTCTGCGAAGCGTCGGATCAGTGGGGTGGGTGTCTCGCCCGCCCGCGTCTTTACGAGCCCCGAGCGCAAGCTCGGGTGTCTTTGCCTCTACGAGCCCGAGCTTGCGAGGCTATTGCATCAATGGCTCCCTTCTGTTGGCGGCTCTTGCGGCATCGAGGATCAGTTTACCGGCGATCCAGTTGCGGACGCGGCGCCACGACCG
>JAJRZG010000305.1 GCA_024275365.1 Planctomycetota bacterium
CGTCACGATGGATATCGGCGACCCGAACGACATCCACCCGGGCAACAAACGCGATGTCGGTGAGCGGCTCGCCCTCTGGGCACTTGCAAAGACTTATGGCCAGGAGGGGTTCCAATACTCCGGGCCGCTCTATGCAGGGTTCGATCGCGAGGGCTTTCAGCTCCGCATTCGCTTTGACCATGCCGAGGGGCTCAGTGCGCGCGGGGGGGTGTTCGCGGGATTCGAGATCGCGGGCGAAGACCGGGTCTGGCAGGCGGCCGAGGCGAGCATCGAGGGGGGCTTTGTGCTTCTTTCGGCTCCCGGTGTGCCCGAGCCGGTCGCGGCCCGCTACGGCTGGGATGACGACTAGAACCCCACCCTCATCAATGGGGCCGGGTTGCCCGCGTCGCCCTTCCGCACCGACGACTGGCCACGGGTGACGCAACCTTAGAATATTTTTTCACCACCTCGTTCTACTGTGTGCCACGGCCATTGTGGCCGTGCGGATGTCATTGCACCTTCTCACGGCCAAAATGGCCGTGGCACATGCGACGCATTCCCTTCACTCCCCCGGCTTCTCCCACAGCGTCCGCCACTGTCCCTTGGCTCGTGGGTGGCTGTGGCCGTCCCAGACCTCGCCCCACCGTTGCTCGAGCCCCGCAGCGGTCAGCAGTTCGGCCGCCTTGGCCTCGCTCATCGGGTGGGGGTGAAGTTCATCGGCCTGATCCATGACATCGACCAGCAGCCAGAGCAGCCCGCCCGGCCGAAGCACCCGCGCCATCTCGCCCGCGACCCGGGCGGGGTCCTGCACATGGTCGAGGCAGTTGTCGGTAATGACCAGATCAACACTCTCACCCGCAAGCGGGATCGCTTCACCAGCGGCAGCCAAGTAGGTCACGCCGCTGGCTTCTGGTGCGATCAGACCCTCGGCCCGATAGCCGTCCGCGAGCGGGTCCACCACCATGGCACTGGCGAATCGGCCCGCAGCAAGGCAGGGCCAAGGCCCACCCCCGATCTCAACCGCCTGCTGCTGGGCAAGCCAGGCTTCCATCTCGCCGCGCATGGGGCCGCCGACTTCGAGCCCCGCTTCCATCCCCATGCACCGGGCAAGCTCATAGAGCCTGATCCGTTGCCATCGGCCGAAGGTCTTGCCCATACTCGACTCGAACTCGTTGTCGAGGTTCTGGCTCGCGCGGATCCAGTAGTCGAGCTCCTGCTTCATGCGCCGGGTGGCAGCAAGAGCGGGCGAGCCATCGGGCAGGATGGCGTGTCCCTCGCGGCCTCCCCGCCAGATCGCCCCGATCGGCTCCTCTGGCTGGGCTTCGAGGCGGTCGAGCACCCGGTCGAGCTTGGGCTCGATCGGGGCGACGCCGGGCCGCATGAGCTTTGCCAGCGCCGACCGTACACCCTGTTTCAATCCTGACCCAGCCATACACAACTCCCGATTGCCCGATGAGTCTACGCGCCGCGCAGCCCTTCATGCCTGCCGGACCTGGTGAAGGTAGAATACACGCCGGCGGGCACCAAACGCCATACCCGCGAGCACGCACACGGAGGCGACCAAGACCGTGCAGACCCCCGAGCAAGAGAACACCGTCGATCAGCACCACCGGGCAATGTCCAGCTTTGAGCGAGACCTCGTGCAGCTCCGGCGGCGGGTCGTCTCGCAGGCAACCCTCGCGATCGGGATGCTCGAGCAGTCACTCGAAGCACTCTGGGAGCTCGACCGTGTTGCAGCCACCGAGTTTAAAATCCGGGACAATACCGTCGATGACGAGGAAGTGGCGATCGAGCAGGTGTGCTTCAAGCTCCTGGCACTACAACAACCGGTCGGCAAAGACTTCCGCATGATCGCGTTCGTCCTGCGTGTCAACACCGACCTTGAGCGCGTCGCCGATCATGCGTGTTCGATCGCCAAGGTGACCCGCAAGATCGAGGGTGACACGCCCCCCAAGTGGACGACAGCCCTTCAGGAAATGGGTGAGCGGGTGCCGCTCATGTGTCAGAGGCTGCTGCGTGCGGTGCTTGATGAAGACTCCAAGGCCGCCCGCGCCATCATCGAAGAAGACGAGACGATCGACTCGTTGCACAAACGCCTGTTTGTCGAGACGATCGAGTTTATGCGCACAGAACCCAACAACGAAGCCAACGGGCTGCACATCGCCCGCCTCGGCCGCGAGCTCGAGCGCGTCGGTGATCTGATGGCCAATATCGCCGAGGATGTGGTGTACCTCGTGACGGGGTCAATCGTTCGGCATGAAAAGCACGCCGATGCGCCTCGCGAGACCGATCGACGCGAGATGGGGCAGCCAGAGACAGGGTAATAAAACCTCAAAGACAGGGCAAGAGAACCTCAGAGACAGTTAGTGAGTGCCGATGGCATGTCTCTACGAGCCCCGAGCGCAAGCTCTGGTTGATGGCGTGTTGAACAACTCATTCGGATTTCACTTCGTTTCTGCGCTTTCGTGGTCTCCTTCGTTGGTCCGCCCTCGAGGGTGCCATGGCTTCGCGCCAGCGTAGCCATGCGGGTCTCTCCATCATGCGTACGCTGGCGCGAAAGCATGGCACCCACGCAGAAGCTTCGTGGAAGCCGTATCAGAAACTTGTTCTGTATGTGGCATGTTCTACGCAGCTTGCGCATCGGGATCGCCCGAAACCTCACGCCCACCAAGCTCATCAGCAAGCAAAAGTGAGATGGAGCGGATGAACCGGTGCATCGTCACCGGTGCCGGCAAGAGCAGGGTGGGGCGTTTCATCATCTGGCCGTGGTCGAGCGAGATATCCCCCCCCGGCGAGATCAGAACCGCCGGCAGCGGCCCGATCCCGAGTGCCTCCTCGCGCTCAGAGAGCAGCGTCCCAAGCCGAACAACCTGCCGCCGGGCTTCGAGCCGGACGATGGCGATATTGGGCGGATCATCGGTGATATCCGTGAGCCGCTTGCTGGCAATACAGAACCCGTCGAGCCCTGAATCATCGCCGATATAGAGCGGGTGGAACGAGCCACCGAGTTGGTCACGAAACTTCTCTGTCACCGCGGGCCAAGGTTGCTGATCGGAGACCATCAAGAGGGCGAGCTTGATCTGGCGAGTCTCCTCTTCTGCCCGCTCGAGCACCTCGGCGATATCGTTCTCTGTGAGCTTGAGCAGCTTGCACAATGCTTCGGTCGGGTAGAGCGCATCGTTGCCGCTCGAACCAATCATCATCGCGTGGGTGAGCCGATTGGCAAGTGCAAGCACCGCGGTCTCGTTGAGCTGCTTGCCCGCGTGCTCTCGAAGATTTGAGGCAGACAGGTGGTGGTTTGCCATCGGCCCGATCAGCTCCTTGGGGAAGTTCCACATGTGCAGGAGACGCTCGACAACCGCCGCGTGATTGAGCAGGAGCAGCCTCGATTCGACCTGTTCAAGCGGGAGATCGAGGTCGTGGGCGGTGTCGAGCACCGTCTCGTATTCCTCAGCAAACGCTTCGGTGAGCACCATGCGGCCAAGGTCGTGGAGCAACCCAAGCGCAAACGCCCGGTCACGATCGAGCGCGCCGGTCACCTCACCGAGCTTGCCCGCCAGAAGGCCACAGCAGATTGAGTGCTCCCAGAAGTGCATGAAGTTGAAGCGTGCGGAGACCTCGGTCGTCCCGAACTGGTCGATCACACCGATATTCATGGCGGCCTGGCGGATCCGCTCGAGCCCGATCCGGAGCACCGCGTCCTTCACCGAGTTGACCGGCTCGCCGCGCGAATAGACCGCCGAGTTGGCGAGCTTGAGAATCTTCAACGCCACGCTCTGGTCGTGTGAGATGACTTCGGTCACGGCACTCAGCGAGCAGTCCGGCTTGCGGGTCATGCTCATGAGCTGCGTGATCGTCGGCGACATGGCCTTGGTCTGTTCGATTTCGCCGAGCCGTTCGAGTATCGCTGAGCGCTGGATAATTGGTCGCAGTTCACTCAGGGCGTTTGGTTTTGGCTCTTCCAGCACCTTGGCCGGGCGGGGTTCGTTGGCGGCGAGCACATCCTCCGCAGCTCCCGCGAGGACTTTCCGTGTGTTTGGAGGCTCGGTCTCGGGTGTCGGGCGGATAACACCCTCGGTCACACGGGTTGGCTTGGTCTGGCAGGGCATCGCCCGCCGGAGCGTCACCCGCAGCCGTGAGAGTTCCCACTCGGGCTTGAGCAGGATGCCCTGCACCCCGCCCGAGGCGGCTACCAGTACCTCAGCTCGCGTTGCTGCCCCCGATACGAGGATCACGGGCGTGTCCTTGAGGGCCGGGTCTTCCCGCAACGACCGAACGAAGTCGAGCCCCGAGGGGTCTGCCGGGTCCCACGAGAGCAGGATGCCCCGATATGCCCCCCCCGGTGTGAATGCCCCCCCCGGTGTGATGGCCGGGCGAGCCTCCTCGATCGAGGCGAACTCCCGAGCCTCATACCCGACTACTCCCAAAAGTGCCTTGAGCACCGCCCGATACGAGGCATCTGGTTCAATGAGGAGAAGTTCGCACATCTGGTCATCCGGCCTCTCAGCGGCAATCGCGCTCGAATGCCCATCGGTCGGGGGTGGCCTTGGCGTGCCCGGGACTTTCATATTCGCACCAATCAAAGGGTTTTCCCGCGATGGAAACCTGCTGGAATAGGTGCTCCTCAACCAAAGCCCAGGGCACCGCTCTGGGCGCTATCGAATCCAGATCAGATCATCTGTTTTTGTTCCGTGGAGTTTGTTCCTGTAGACTGTCCACATGCTTGCTGTGGGCATCATCGGTGGGGTCGTGATCGCTGCCCTGGCGGGCGTGGTATTGCTTGCAGTGGGGCTGCGGGGCAGGCGGATCTACGACCACCCGATCTGTCAGCGGTGCCGGTTTGATCTCGTCGGCATCTACCCGGCCCAGGAGCGTTGCCCGGAGTGTGGCAGCCAACTCATCCGAGCCAAAGCTGTACGACATGGAGCCCGGCGTAAACGCAAGGGGCTGCTGTGTGTTGCGATCCTGCTGCTTCTGATCGGCCTCGGCGGCGGGGGGGTCCTTGTCTGGTCGAGCGCAACCAGCTACAACTGGTACGCGGTTTCACCGGACTGGTTGCTCGAAGCAGTCGCGGGACTCGATGACCAGACCACGCAGGGCAAGGCGGTGGGGGAGTTGGCGGCTCGGCTGGCTGCGGGGACGCTCGATGGCGAGCGGGCCGATCGGCTGATCGAACGAGGGCTGGAGATTCAGGCAGACCAGACGCAGACATGGGTGCGTACATGGGGCGACCTGATCGAAGCGGGGCTGGTTGCTGATCGGTTGAGCCGGGAGCAGTTTGAGGGGTATATCGAGTGGGGTATCGTCTGTACTCTGGACATCGCAGAGCGAGTCAGGCAGGGAGAGGACGCGATGGTACGGTTGCACTTGTCTCCGGAGCGTCTTGGGGCTGGTATCTCGATCACGATGACCCTGACCTGGCCGGCTGTTCGCACCGGGGAGGGGGATGTGCTCCTCCCCAGTGGTAAGGGCAGGCAGGCCAGGTTCGGGTTTGCGGGCGGCCAGGCCGGGTATGGGATCAGTGCCATCCCGGCCATGATTGAGCTGGAACCGGGGCAATACTCGCTGACCGCAACCCCCACGCTTGAAGTGCAGGTGACGAGGTTTGCCGTACCGATCGTGCAGGAGCCGGTCACGGTTCGCCATGCGTTGCGTACTTCGTTCGAGGTGGTGCCGCCGGGGACGCCGCTTGTCGATTTTGTCGATGATCCGTCGCTCCAGGAGCAGATGGAGGCGGGGATTGGCCGGTTCGAGATTCGGGCCTTTGCCGAGGGGGACGACTTTACCAGTCTCAGTCTTGAGGTGCGGGGGGCGACGCTCCCGATGGACTTTGCCTTCGATGCGTTGGTTGTCAATTCGGTCGGGGAGCCGAAGTTCCTGCTGAGATCGGTGATCGAGGCGGGTGGACAGCGAGGATGGGGCTCAGCAGGAAAGCTGAGGTTCCAGTTGGGCGAGACAGCAACGCTCATTCTCCGCGCGTCGGAACAGGCCGTCCTGGATAGTCCCGACCTTGGGCCGGTCTGGGGCGGGGAGATTGTGATCTAGGATGTGCCGGTGGTGCGGCCAAAGTCCGAGGACGAGTGAAACGCATCCTGTTTCATTCCCGTGCGTCGCAGCGGGAGGCCGGATCAACAGAGCCCCGAGCGCACGCGACGGGTTGGCGTGTGCCAGCACATGCCGATCCACCGAAACCGGTCGCTTGCGCTCGGGGCTCTGTTTGACGCATGGCTGAACGCGGAGATGACTGGAGGCACGGCTCTCCCTTCCTCCCCCCCCGTTGACGCACGAGTTTCAAGCGGGATTCGTATGAAGAGTTACAACCTTGGCAAACGGCTGAAGAGTGACGAAAAAACAACAACCCCCGATCCAGAGGACCGGGGGTTGCGTATTGTAAACAGTTGGTACCATCGTTCATCACATATTGCTATGCGACTCTCCGTCGTCCATTTCCGAATAGTTTTACCCATGTGGTTATGGAGGGATTGTGACGGACGAGAATGTGCTCACTTGCTCGCTGCAGATCGCTCTGCGAGAACCGGCAATAACCGATCCTATACGAGTCTAAGGAAATCCCTTAGAAAGGAGGTGATCCAGCCGCAGGTTCTCCTACGGCTACCTTGTTACGACTTAGTCCCAGTCACCGATCTTGCCGTAGGCACCCCTGAAACGAGGTGACTTTGGGCACTACCAGCTTCCATGACTTGACGGGCGGTGTGTACAAGGCTCAGGAACGTATTCACCGGAGCGTAGCTGATCTCCGATTACTAGCGATTCCGGCTTCATGCAGGCGAGTTGCAGCCTGCAATCCGAACTGGGGCATGGTTTTTGCGATTTGCTCCGCCTCGCGGCCTCGCATCGCTCTGTCCATGCCATTGTAGCACGTTTGCATCCCTGGACATAAGGGCCATGAGGACTTGACGTCATCCCCACCTTCCTCCGGTTTGACACCGGCAGTCTCGCTAGAGTCCCCGCCATGACGCGCTGGCAACTAACGATAGGGGTTGCGCTCGTTAAGGGACTTAACCCGACACTTCACAGCACGAGCTGACGACAGCCATGCAACACCTGTGTACGTTCCACCCGAAGGCGTGGCTCAAGTTTCCAAGAGTTAATCCGTACATGTCAAGTCCAGGTAAGGTTCTTCGCGTTGCCTCGAATTAAGCAACATGCTCCACCGCTTGTGTGAGCCCCCGTCAATTCCTTTGAGTTTTAGCCTTGCGACCGTACTCCCCAGGCGGTGCACTTAACGGTTTCCCTTCGACCGAGAAGGCGTGAGAGCCACCTCGATCTAGTGCACATCGTTTACGGCGTGGACTACCAGGGTATCTAATCCTGTTTGCTCCCCACGCTTTCGTGCCTGAGCGTCAGAACATGCCCAGCAGACTGCCTTCGCCATTGGCGTTCCCATCGATATCTAAGCATTTCACCGCTCCACCGATAGTTCCATCTGCCCCTACATGCCTCAAGACCTACAGTTCACCCCGCAGTTCCCCGGTTGAGCCGGGGGATTTCACGAGATGCTTGTAGGTCCGCCTGCGCACCCTTTAAGCCCAGTAATTCCGATTAACGCTTGGACCCCTCGTATTACCGCGGCTGCTGGCACGAGGTTAGCCGGTCCTTCCTCTGAATCCGGTCAGTGTTCCTAGATTCTGACAGTGGTTTACACACCGAAGGCGCTTCATCCCACACGCGGCATTGCTCCGTCAGGCTTTCGCCCATTGCGGAATATTCGTCGCTGCAGCCTCCCGTAGGAGTCCGGACAGTGTCTCAGTTCCGATGCGGCGGGTCATGCTCTCACACCCGCTACCCGTCTTCGGCTTGGTGAGCCTTTACCTCACCAACTACCTGATAGGACGATCGCTGCTCCCGAGGCGATAAATCTTTTCTCCGTAGAGCACATAGGGTATTACCGCCGATTTCTCGACGCTATCCCCTACCTTGGGGTACATTCGATCGCGTTACTCGCCCTTTCGCCACTCTCCCCAGACCGAAGTCTGGTTCGCGTTCGACTTGCATGCTTTAGCCATGCCGCCAGCGTTCAATCTGAGCCAGGATCAAACTCTTCAATTGAAAGCCATTGACCAACTCCACCAATGCACACCCAAGGGCAAGCACCAAAGAAGCCGGTAATCTTCAATATGAAGTTTGACCGTGGTTTCCCCATCTAAATGAATCGATGGGATTCGGTCTACACGACGCACCAAAGTACGCCATGCTGTCGATCGGCAAGATCGACACAAATCAACACTCAACAATTGTTCGTTCGACTTGCACAGTCCCAAAGGACCATACCAGCCGAGGGCTGATTGTTCACGAGAATGTCTAAACCACAAGACGCTGTGAACGCCTCATGGGGGAAATAAAAACGATGCACTGCCCTTCCCAAGGCCCGGCGTGAACCGTCGGCATCGTTCCACATTCTCGCGATGGATCCAACTGCTTACTTGTCAAAGATCGTCGCCGGCATCCGCATCACGCGGCCGATCGGCTGTGCCACTTCGCAAGGCGACGCGGCAGGGGTGATAGTAACCCATTCCCCCCGACCGTCAAGATATGAAGGCTCATTTTTCAAGAATTGCCCCGATTCTCACCACTTCTCGGGGTCACACCCACCAACGCACCCCAGATTTCCACGCCGCTGCCCCCCGAAGCCTTCACACCGCCCCGCAGAGCCCTGGCAGCAGCACTCAGCGTCGCTCCGGTCGTCCGCACATCATCCACAAGCACGACCAATCGCCCATCCAAACCCCGGCAGGCTGTCCCCCGGGGGTGAAACGACCCCGCGATATTCTGTTTCCGGGCAGATGCCACAAGCCGCTGCTGAGGTGGGCGGTACTCCCGCCGGAGAGCCCGAATAAGCGTCCCACCAGTCGCCCTCGCTACCTCTCGGCTGAGGATCACTGTGTGGTCCACGCCGCGTGTGAGCCGCCTGCGGGTGCTTGTGGCGACTGGGCAGACCATGATGCTCGCCGGGTCAATGGCTGCCGATTCGAGTGCCTGCGCGACTGCCTGCCCCAGATCGGTACCGAGTTCCTGGCAGACCCGCCGCCACGCGGTGAACTTCCCCGCAAGGACCGCCTCACGCAGCACACCCTGATAGGACCCAAGCCGCACCGTCCGCGACCACCCCAGCCTCCGGCATCGGCACGCGGCACAGCCATCGGCATCGGCCTCGAATGGGCCAGCCGTCGTGCCACAACGGGGGCAGTATGAGTCGGGGGCATCTGGATTCCAGTCCGCCCGATCGGCAGCTTCTCGCCACGAGACCGCCGACACGCCAAACCAGGCAGCCTCAGCGTCCTTGAGCCACGCCCATCGGTCGCCGGTGCGAGTATGCGATCTCTCAGGGTGTGAACTCTCGGAAAGATCAAGAGCATCAACCTCGGCTGGGTCGAGCACTGCCGGCTTGGGGGGCCAGGTAAAGACCTCCAGTGGCGCGGGTGTCCCGCCCGTGCTTCCGCTCAACTGCTTCTGTATGGTGTTCTCATCAGCCATGGACGATCCCCAATCCAGTGGCGTGGGCATCTCGCCCGTGCCTCTTGTTCTCAGGGTCCTCGGACGGGCGAGATGCCCACCCCACTGGAATACAAGGCTTGCTGCAAAGCCTACTCCCCACCAAGCCGATCGCGGACGATCTTCGCCCGTGCCCGTCGTCGTTCATCCTGGGCCATGTCCTGCCCGACCACCCGTTGCAGGTGTGCTGGCTGTACGAGCAGCATCAGCCGATGGACCTCATCGGTCGAGACCTGTGGCACAAGCTCAAGGGCAACCCCAAGCCGCAGCACACTGAGCAGCTTCATCGATTCTTCCGTGCGGAGCAGCCGCGCATGCCTGAGCACCCCAAGCGCCCGATGCACCGCGTCCTCAAGCTGTGCCCGGCGTTTGGTCATGAGCGTCTGGCGGCTCTGCCGTTCATACTCAATGACCTCCGGCACGATCCGTTCGCCCAGCTCCTCGAGCAACTGCTGCTCGGACTTGCCAAGCGTGGTCTGGTTTGAGAGCTGATAGAAATCGCCCGAGGCCTCCGACCCCTCGCCATAAAACCCCCGCACCGCCAGCGACATGTCTGCCGCCGCCCGCTTGACCTTGTCGATCTCGCCGACCATCCGCAGCCCGGGCAGGTGGAGCATGACGCTGAACCGCACGCCCGTCCCCACATTGGTCGGGCAGGCGGTCAGATACCCGAGCCTCGGGCTGAAGGCAAAGTCCACGCCCGACTCGATCTGGTCATCGATGGCATCGGCCTCTGTCCAGGCCTCGTGCAGCGCGAGCCCGCCCCGCATCACTTGCAGCCGGAGGTGGTCCTCCTCGTTGACCATCACCGCGGCCCGCTCACCGGGCAGCCCGAACGCCACCGCCCTGGGCCAGGTGGCGCTCTTGCGTGTGCTGCCCAGCTTGCCCTTGGCGAGCTGCCCGCTCACAAGGTGCCGTTCGAGCAGCAGCGAGCGGTCCATCGCCTGCGTCTCGTGCAGGTTGACCCACACCATCTTGTCACCCAGCGCCGCCCGCTCGATCGCCCCCCGGCAGACGACGAGCACCTGTCTCAGGTCCGCCTCCGAGGATTTATGCACAAACGGCTGCCCTGCAAGATTGCGCGCCAGCCGCACGCGAGAGGAGAGCACGACATCGCTGTCTTTGCCATCGGTCCGCAGCCACTCGGTCCCGGTCTCAAACATCGGCGCAGGCAGAGCACCCGGTCGATCCGCATCGCCGTTGGTCCCGGTCGGGTTACTCATGCCGAACCCTCCGCCGGCTCGACACCCTGCTGCAACTGCCGCAATCGATCGCGCAGCTCGGCCGCCCGCTCGTAGGCCTCGGCCTTGACCGCTCGGTCGAGCTCATCCCGAAGCCGACGGATCTGCTCGGCCCGTGCCTCGGCGGCTGCGATCGCCGCCTCGCGGTCGTGCAGCCCCCCGTCTTCCCCGCTGAGCTGCATCATCCGCTTTGGCACCTTGCCCACATGATGCACCGCCCCCTGGTGTGCCCGGTCGAGGATCGGCCAGAGTTGTTCCTCGAGCGCCTTGTAGCACTCGGGGCACCCCAGCCGCCCGGTGCTCTTAAACTCGGCGAACGACATGCCACAGGCCGCGCACGCCACAACCGGCGTGCCCGGATCAACCGTGCCCGCCTGGGCCCCCGCGATCTTCTGCAGGATCTCCGTCACCGGGATCGGCGCGTGCGCGACCAGCCCCTCTTCCCGCGCGCACGACTCGCACAGGTGTCGCTCGGAGGGCTTGCCGTCGATGACATTCACCTCATGGACCGTCGCCTCGTTGTCACAGTTGTCACACTTCACGATACACGCAGTGTATGTCGGTATCAGTGGGGTGGGCATCCCGCTGGGGCAACTGTCTTTGGGTAGTTCGCCCCTCCGGGGTGATTCTTCCTCTTGCAACCCGATGGGGCGCACCCCCTTCATCGGCTGGCTTCCGGGGGTGTCGTCTGCTGCGCGGGACTCCACCCCGGCTATTGACTTTCAGCTCTTCGGGCTGAGGGATGCAAGGCATGAAAGACGAGGAGTACGCAGAAACTTTGTGGAATGTGGCTTACTGAAGCATCGCCCCGGAGGGGCGAAGTACCCAAGGCAGTGGACCGTCCCGGAAGAACGGGATGCCCAATGACAGGCGGGCGAGATGACCATCCCGCTGTGGTGTCCATTGCGGTATCCACTGCGGTGTTGGCTGCCTCAGCCCTGCTTCTGCTGCCGCGTATACCCGTACTTGCGTTTCAGCGGCTTGACGACCAGCCCGATCCGGATTGCCTTGGCTGATGCCTTGACCCGCTTGACGGTCGTCGTCCCGTCATCGTTGGTGATGACCGCGTTGACAGTCTGGATGTTGGGTTTAAAGGTTCGGCGGGTGATGCCGGTGGTCTTGAGGCCGAACCCGCCCTTGCTGATCTTCTGCCCGCGGTAGGTCCGCTGCTTGCCGAAGCTCGTTTTCTTGCCGGTAAAATAGCACACTCTGGGCATGGTTCGTTCCTTTGCTCTGTCGGGCCGGAAGTCTAGGCAGCCCTGGCGGTCGGGCAAGGGTGCAATCAAAAAGTGGCCGACCCGGGGTTCGGGTCGGCCACGAGGTGTCAAACAGTTCCCGTACCAGACGCGGTATCAGCGACGGCGACGGAGGGCAACCAGGCCACCGAGGCCCAGGAGGGCCGTCGAGGCGGGTGCCGGGACGATGAAGCGGGCGTAGACACCGAAGTCGCCATCGGGGATGCCGCCGGACCAAGAGCCGCCGTTGTCGTTGGACCAAGTCATGTTGCCATCGACGATGGTGTTGGCACTGTTATCCCAGGTGCTGGAATACACACCGCTGGAGGTCTGATCGATGTTCCCGTTGATCACGATCCAGTACCGCTGCCCGGTGACGAGCTGGAGGCTGTCAAAAGTATCGATCCGGGTGAGGACATCCAGGTTGCCCTGCCAGACTGTGCCCGCGATGAGGATGTTGTTCTCGTCGGGGTTGTTGGAACCGTCATCAGCCCAGAGGTCGATACGGACCGCGGGGGCGTCGCTGCTGCCGCCTGCGAGCCACATGCCGAACTCGACAATCATGTTGTCGGCGGGGGCGATGAAGCTCTGCCCGTAGATGTCGGAGCCGAATTCTCCACCGATGGAACCAATGTTTGCACCAAACTGGCCGTTATCGATGATGGTTTCGGCCGAAGCCAACCCGGCAGCCATGGCCAATGCCACAACGCTCAATGTTGCTGTTCTCATAGCATCTGTCTCCTGTATGTCCCTGCGAGAGCAGACGCACCACGGCGCGTGCCGAGAGGCGTGCCTCTTCTCTCTCAAGGATCTCCAGCTATGAGCGTATCAGAATCTGAAGAGAAAGAGGCATGAATCTGGCCGTTTGATGAAAGAATCGATAGAATTGTTTTTATCATCTCAAGAGGCAACTGATTGGTGGCCTCCCGGAGATTGCCAGTGTATGCGCTGGCTTTATGAAGCCTCGCACGCGCTCTATCGAGACGCGCACACCCCTCGATGGGCAGCGCACAGCCCTTATGCGGGCAAGATTAAAGCGCGTGCAGCGCCCGATAATGCCGAAATGACGGCCCATAAAGAACACAAACCACCGTGAGAGCGCCCAGAGCCCATCTCACGAGCCTGATCCCTCGCGAACCAAGAACACACGGTTCGGAGAACCGTGCCACCATCCTCACCCCCTCACCGGCTCAACCCCTCCCGGTCGATCATCAACTCGAGTGTCTGCACCGCAAACCCCACCTCCTTGTCGGTCAGCCGGCTGTGGAAGGGCAACGCGATCGTCCGTTGGCTTACGCTCTCGGCAATCGGGAAGGCACCCGCCATCTCGCCGAACAGCCTGCGGTAGTACGGCTGCAAGTGGATGCACGGGAAGTAGTTGGCCGCCCCGACATCGTGCCGATGCAGGCTCTTGATAATCCGGTCCCGTTCCTCCGGCCCCCACCCGGTCGCCAGCCGCACCACAAAGACAAACCAGCTCATCCCCGTCTCCTGGTCCACCGTCGGCAGGATGAGGTGCTCGTTATACATCATGCGTTTCATGTAGCTCTGCGCCACCCGCTGCCGTGCCTCGATGATCTCATCGAGCCGGCGCATCTGCGCCACACCCACAGCCGCGTTCAGTTCGCTCATCCGGCAGTTGTACCCAAGCCGCTCGTGGGCGAGCCATGCGCCGAGCCCGCCCTCACCCGCCTGCTGCTTTGATCGCCCCTGGTTCCGCAGACTCCGGCAGACCGAGGCCAGCGTGTCGTCGTCGGTGACGATCATCCCCCCCTCTCCCGTCGTGATCTGCTTGTTGGGGTAGAACCCAAAGACACCCGCCCGCCCGAACTGCCCGCACGACCGTCCCTTGTGGGTCGTGCCCAGCGCCTCACAACAATCCTCGATCAGCGGGATCTCGTGCCGGGCAGCAATCGCCGCGTACGCCTCCATGTGTGTCGGGTTGCCAAACGCCTCGACCGCGAGGATCGCCTTGGTCCGAGGCCCGATCGCCGCCTCCACTTTGGCCGGGTCCATGTTCAGGCTCGAAGGGCAGATATCGACGAACCTGGGTGTCGCGCCGACCATGAGAATGACATTGGCAGAAGCCACAAACGAGAAGGGCGTCGTGACCACCTCGTCCCCCGGCCCGATACCCAGCGCCCGCAAGGCCAGGCAGAGCCCGTCGGTGCCCGAAGAGACCGCAACGCCGTGGCTGCACGAGGCCCGGGCAGCCACCAGCTCCTCAAACTCCTCTAGGAACGGCCCCTGGCTCAGCCGCCCGGACCGCAACACCTCGAGCACACAATCCTCCTCCGCCTTGGTGATGTCAGGGCGGCTGAGGGGGATGTCGTCAATCATGCGGGGCTCTCCTTGGTGGGCTTCATCTTGCATCCGGGCTGCATCTGTGCATCATAGTGGGGCGGGCATCACGCCCGCCAATGTCTTGAGTGGGGTGGGCATCTCGCCCGCCCGATCCCCCTCCGCCCTGCGGAGGGGGTGGCCAAGCGCAGCGATGGTCGGGGGAGGTGCGTCTCTCCCCCCCCATTGTCTGGTACGGGCGAGAGGCTGAATATCTCCCGACTCACGCCAAAGGCATGACCCAGCCAAAGCCCAGGGCGCAGCCTTGGGTACGCGGGCAGCCTCATATCTGCGAGCCCCATCGGGGGGGGCCAAGGTGGTGAGCGTTGAACCGCCCCGAGGGGGCACAGGTTTGTAGCCACGGGTGGAGCGGGCAAAGCCCGCGGAACCCGTGGAGGAGTATTTGATGTGTCTTTGAGCCTCGGATGGGGCGACGGAATCGTGCCAACCTCCTCCGCTCCTCCGGAGCGGGAGACTCCATGCTCGACGAATCACGGATTCCGCTCCGTCCTCCGGGCTGCGCTCCACCCGTGGCTGCAACCCGTCGCCCCGTTGGGGTGGAGCCGACAATCACACGAACGCGAGCAAGTGGGGTGGGCATCTCGCCCGCCCGATCCCCCTCCGCCCTGCGGAGGGGGTGGCCAAGCGCAGCGATGGTCGGGGGAGGTGCGAGCCGAACGAATACCCACATGAACTGCTCTGTTCTGTTTCCTGCCTGCTGCATTTGCTGACCGAACCCGGTTGTTGTGCGCCTCCGCACCTCCCCCGGCCGCTGGCGCGGCCACCCCCTCCTCAGGGAGGAGGGGGATCGGAAGAGGGGCGGGCGAGACGCCCACCCCACTCTGTCTTGTGCCCACTCTGTCTTGTGTTGTTCATCCGCTGAAGAAAGCTCAGCAATCCTCCGTCCACGCGCTCAGGAAGGCGATGACATCGCGGGTATCGATGACGCCGTCCTCGTTAAAGTCGGCGGAACTGTCGTTGTCTGACCATGCGCTGAGGAAGGCGATGACATCGCGCGTGTCCACGATGCCGTCCTCGTTGAAGTCGCCGGGGCAGTATCCCGGCGGGCTCGTGTTGATCCAGAGATACGCCGAGCCGGAGAGGTCACCGCGATCGTCATCACCCCATGCGCCGACGATGGCGGTGTCGCCGCTGAGGGAGACAGAGTTGCCGAAGTAGTCGTCCGTCGCCCCGTCGGGGGCGAGAAGCCATGCCCTCCGCGCCCATACGCCCCCCATTTTCTCGAACACATATGCCGAGCCGGAGTCTGTCCCGAAGAAGTCATCCCCCGATGCTCCGACGATTGCTGTCTTGCCGCTGACGGAGACGGAAGAGCCGAATTGCTCGCCGGATGTTGTGGTGAGCTTGGCGACCTCCGTCCACTCCCCATCCACTTTCTCGAACATGTACGCCGAGCCGATGTAGCCATCATCGCCGAATGCTCCGATGATGGCGGTGTTGCCGTCGATGGAGACGGAGTTGCCGAACAGGTCACCCGACACGCCATCGGAGGCCGTGAGCTTGGCGATCTCCGTCCACACGCCACCGACCTTCTCGAACACATACGCCGCGCCGGCATTCGTCGCAAGATCGTCGTTATAAAATGCCCCCACAATGGCGGTGTCGCCGCTGATGGAGACGGATATCCCAAATCTGTCAACCGGACGTCCATCTGAAGCGGTGAGCTTGGCCTTCTGTGTCCACACTCCGAACGCTCTCTCGAACACATACGCCGATCCCGATTCATTCCCGTTGTTATTATCGTTCTGATATGCCCCCACGATGGCAGTGTCGCCATCAATGGAGACGGCATTGCCGAAGAGGTCATTGTTAGTACCATCCCTGGCGGTGAACTTTGCCTTCTGCGTCCATGCTCCGAACGCTCTCTCGAACACATACGCCGAACCGGAGCCAGACCCCCGGTCGTCATCCCTGTATGCTCCGATGATAGCTGTATCGCCATCGATGGAAACGGCATCGCCGAAGAAGTCGTTCGCCGCACCATCAATGGGTGTGAGTTTGGCATTCTGCACCCACGACCCTCCCACCTTCTCGAAGATGTACGCCGAGCCGGAGCCCGACCCGTTGTCGTTGTCTCCGTATGCTCCGACGATGGCGGTCTCGCCGCTGATCGCGACGGCATCGCCGAAGAGGTTGGCCATCTCGCCATCAGCAGCAGTGATCTTGGCGTCAATGATCCACGCGCCTTCGTCGGGTGGGCAGGGATCGCCCATGAGTTCCGGCCTCAGGCGGGTGAGCGTGGCCTGCATCCGGAAGTTCTGCTGGGTCGTGAGGGTCGTCCGGCACTCCTTGAGCGAGTAGGACATCAGGTTGGAGGTGTCCGGCTGGTAAGGCACGCCATCGCATGGGTCGAGGTCCGTGCCGGTATAGCCGCAGTTGCTGTCTACCTCTCCACTGAGATTCGGATCGGCGGGCGTATCGCAGAGCAGGTCCCCAGCGATGTTGCAGTTGCAGCAGATGACACACTCGGCACCAAACATGGTCGAATGCGTATGCAGCAGATCAAAGTAGTGCCCGAGCTCGTGGGGGAAGGTGGAGGGGTTGGAGCCCGTGCCCGCACACCCGTTGTTCATCACGATGCCCTGGACATCGGACCATGTGAAGGACGAGATGCCGCAGTAGGGCAGATTCTCGGTGAAGTAAATGTTGATGGTGTCGGGAACGACATTGGTCTGGCGGAGCGCGTCGATCTCGGCCTGGGTGTCGATGTCGTAGTAGAAGGCGTCGCTGTCGATGTAGTTGACGGGGCCGGGCCAGCAGAACCGGATGCCGGCGTTGGCGAAGTAGAGGTTGGCATCGTCGAGGGCAGCGACGAGTTGGGCCGGGTTGATGCCGCCGGTGCCATCGCTTCGGCGGACGACATGGAAGGTGAGCGGGACAGAGTACCCCGACCTCGGCCCGCCCTCGGGTGGGTCGTAGATGCCGGCAGCCTGGCGGGCGAGGACGAGATCGACATGCTCGGGGAGCATTTCCGTGCCACAGTCGTCCTGGGCGAGGAGTGGGGCGGACCAGCCGCAGGTGATGAGAATGGCAAGAGCCAGACGGGCAGCGGTGTGGCGGGTGAGTTGAAATGATGAGCGCATGTGAAATACCCCCATGAGTGTCCGAAAGGCAGGATACCCGGTGGATTGGTTGAACGCAAGGGCAATGACTCTCTTTGTGAGAAGAATCTGGATGATGGTGGCGAAGTGTCTTCTCTCTGTCTCTACGAGCCTCTGTCTCTACGAGCCCCGAGCGCAAGCTCGGGTGTCTTCGAGTCGCCCGAAAGACACCCGAGCTTGCGCTCGGGGCTCGTAAAGGCGTGTCCGTACCCCGTTGGGGTGCCAGGCGGGCGAGACGCCCGCCCCACTATGGGTAACCCCCACCCCACTGGGCGACACCAGCCTCACCTACCGCCTGCCCTGCTCGAGCACCCGATCCCGTATCCGCGTCAGCAGGTCGGCGATCGTCAGCCCGGCGAGGTCAGGGCCGCAGTCGGCGAGCGTATCCGCCTCCATCTGCCTGCCGATCCGCTGGTTGGCGGTGATGACCGTCGAGTGGTTAGGGCGGTGCAAGCCCCGCGCGATCTCCGGATAGCTCATCGTCGTCAGCTCGCGCGCCACCCGCACGATCAACCCCCGCGCAAGCACCACCCGCCGGTGCCGTCCTTTGCCAAAGAGGTCTTCTGCCTCGACTCGCAATAGCCCGCACGCCTCCCGCAGGATCGTCTCCATCCGCACCGGCTTGCGGCTTCTGCCCGTGCGCATCGCCGCCCCCTCACTGAGCCCGAGTGCCCGCCGCACCGCCGAGGCATCCATAGGCCCCAGCCCGCCGCAGAGGTCTGGCGTGAGTCGCCGCACCGCCTCGACCTGGTTGAGCAGGCCCTCGATCTCCCGCACGCTCCGCCCGCACCGGGCTTCGCCGTAGCCTGCCGCCTTCTGCGTGAGCACGGCAAGCCCGTCCTCGGTCAGGGGCAGTTCCCTCCGAGCCGCCAGAGCCCCCACAAGCTGCCGACAGAGCACCTCGTCGGGCTCCTCGATTCGCACGACCGCGCCCGAGAGGAACCGCGAGACCAGGTGCTCGTTAAAGTCCCCGATCCGTCTCGGGTGCTCATCCGAGGCAAGCACGACCCGGGCATCCGTGAGCCCGATCGCGTCGAGCGTGTGCAGCAGCTCGTTCTGGGTCGACTTTTTGCCGCCCAGGAAGTGGACATCATCGAGGCACAGCAGCTTGACCCCCCGCAGCCCCCGGCGGAACCTGTCGGTCGTGTTCGAGCGGATCGCTGCGATGTATTCGTTGGTAAACGCCTCGGCTGTCACATACCGCACCCGCGAGCCCGGTCGGCGTTCGAGGGTTCGGCGGGCGATCCCCTGAAGCAGGTGGGTCTTGCCGATGCCGGATGGGCCGTGGATGAAGAGCGGGCTGAAGACCGCGTCATCGACCCCCTCAGCGATGCGTGAGGCCGCGGTGTATGCCAGGCGGTTGCTCTTGCCCACGATGAACTCATCAAGCCGATGCCGGAGCGTGAGCTTGGGCTTGCGTGCCTGCTCGGGGGTCGGGCGGGGTGCTGGTTGAACGGGTGCGCTGCTGCGAGCCCCAGACTGTGATTCGAGCGTCCGGTCGATACGCACCCGGATATCCGTCGGGGTGCTGCTGCCCGCCGAGGCCACCCGCCGAACCGTCGAGAGGAGCTGCCTGCTGAACCGCTCCGCCATAAAGGGGGAGGGGACGACCACCTCGATGCAGTCTTGCGAGACCGAGAGCCTTGCCCCCTGCTCGAAGTACCGGTTGAAGCGTTCTGGGCCGAGTTCTTCCCGCAGCCGCTCGCGGAGAACCCGCTCACAATCGACCGGGTTGATCTGGGTCGCTCGTGGAGCTGGGGGGGGTGGCCGCGTGAGGGTGCGGGTGTGTTGATGCTGGGTTTCCCCTGTCTGTCTCCCCGGGATGACCTGTTGAACCTGAAGCATCCGTGCCACACACCCCATCAGCCGGAACACACACCAGCCGCGATGCCGAAAGGCTCAGACGATCCGGTGTGTCAAGGCGCAGCGATACCCGATGGCACCCAGCACCACGGCCGATCACACCTGATTTCCGAATGAGCCCGAACCTGGATGAGACGACTCCATCCACCTGGACAACTGATCGACTCACCCGTTCGAGTGCGCTGCATTTCGCAGCGTGGGTCAGTCAGGCTGTCCACTCGCCGATCCGTGGCAGAGCACGACAAAGATACCAAGTCGGCAACACAAAGACAACGGCAGCAGGTCACGGTTTTGTCCCAATGCGCCAGATATCCCGTGCGCACAACGGTTTGTGAAGGAAAAGAAAAGTTGTGCATCCTCCAAAGTTGTGATGGGCAACTGTGTGGAAAACTCCGGGAAAAAGCCGCAAGTGATCACGACACCGGGGGGTTGCGCGCCATGAGGTCTTCCACCAGCCCGACAAACGCAACGCGCCGACCCGCCTCACGGAACCCGAGGCGTGTGTACATGCGACGCGCGGGCTCGTTGCGCACATCCACCGCGCACCGCATCTCGCGTTCCAGGGCCGCAGAGACTCCTATCGCAGACTCCATCAGGCGTTGCCCAAGCCCGAGGCCACGGACTGCCGGTGAAAGCCCGATGTAGACCAGCTCGACACACCCCTGGTCGGCGCAGCGGTTGAGCAGCACACACCCCTCGGGCTTGCCGGCGCGTTCAATGAGCCACCAGAGATCGGCGTCATACGCACCCACAGCACGATGGGCAGCCACGATGTCCTCGGTCGTGCGCAGCCCGGCAAGCTCGGGGCAGTCGAGTGTCTGCGTGTAGCTGGACTCGAGCGCTCGGTGCAGCAGGGCCTCATCATCGGCTCCAGGCACCATCGGCCGGACTGTCACCCCGCCCGGCCACTCACCCCCCTCTGGTGGAGCAATCCGCCCTGGCTGGCGTATGTCCCCCTGGGCTTCACCCAGTCGCATGATCCTGGAGAGGTAGAGAAGCTCAGCAAGCCGAGAGAGCCCCGCAGCCTCGTACGCCTCAGCCGCCCAGACATCCCGTGGTTCCAGAAGCCCCTGGACCAGGTGAGCCCCCGAGCCGTGCTTGGTGTGGGCAAGACCGATTGCCACACGGATTGCCTCGGCCCGGTCTCGCCGTTGCTCGGCTGCCGGTATGTCTTTGGTGTGGCTTCCCGCAGAGAGAAACAGCATGATCGTCCGCCCTGCCCCGACAATCGGCATGCAGACCTGCCGCACGCTCTGGGTTTTCCCAGGCCCTTTGCCGATCACCGCTGCCATGAGCTCAAGGTCAATCCCCAGGTCCGGAGCTTGGCGTACAAACCGCTTGACCGCCTCCTCGGGTACCGCAGAATCGCCTCCAAGCAGCCGAACCAGTGTCTCGTGACGGCTCTCCATCCCGACAGGCCGGGCTGTGTCTTGGTGCTGGTCTGAGGAGTCTGGTGGTTCCGGGCCTGTCACGGGTATTCCTTCTGAAGTGGGGGGTCAGGTGGGGGGCTAGTGGGGGGCGGGGTTGATCTGAAGAGAACCGGGCCGTTGACCCGTGCGGACATGCCACTAGACTACGCCGAACCCTTGCGTGCTGGGAGAGCCCAGCGGGAGCTTTGATTATGCCGACCACCCGTCGAGCCCTGTTTGGCCGCCTGGCCGCTCTTGTCGTTGCCGCTGCTGCCCTCATACCGGCGATGGGTATTGCGCCCGAGCCCGATCCGGTGCCCAAGCGTTGGCAGCTCACTGTCACACCCGGCGAGCTGCGCGTGGCGTATATCGATGTTACCGACGGGGCAGCCGCCTACCTCTACTTCACCTATACGGTCGCCAACCACACCGGAAAAGACCTCGAGTTTGTGCCCTCCTTTGACATGGCGACCGACAGCGGCGATGTGACCGCCTCAGGCGTTGGTGTGCCCCCGAGCGTGACGAAGGCGATCCTGCGATCGCTTGAACACCCGTTTCTGCAGGATCAGGTCGATATTCTCGGACCCATCCAGCAGGGCGTGGAGAACGCCAAGCACGGCCTGGTCATCTGGCCGATCACCGATTTTGACGCGGATGAGATCCGTATCTTTGGTGCCGGGTTTAGCGGCGAGACCGAATCGCTTGAGCTGACCGACCCCCGGACCGGGGAACTCAAACGGCTGATCTTCCGCAAAACCCTGATGATGCGGTTTGCCACCCCCGGTGAGATCAGGACTGCCGAGATGGGCGACATGCCCTTTGTCGTCGTCGAAAAACGCTGGATCATGCGCTAAGAGCCGCCTAGGCTCCCTGCCCGATAGATATGCAGCCGGACGGCACGCCGTCCCCTTGGAGACTCTTTGCAATGGCACATAAGAAAGCCGGCGGCTCGACCAAAAACGGCCGCGATTCCAACCCCCAGTACCTCGGTGTCAAGCTCTTTGGTGGTGAGGCCGCCAAGCCGGGCGCGATCATTATCCGTCAGCACGGGACCAAGTTCCTCCCCGGGTTCAATGTCCGCCGAGGTAACGACGACACGCTCTTCTCGACCGGTCTTGGCAAGGTCGTCTTCCAGGGCCGCAAGGTGCATGTAGATCCTTACGAGGTCGAGACACCCCGCCCGCAGTGGCTTCGGGAGTATCGGGCGAAGCAGGCTGCGAAGAACAACAACTGACCGAGACTGACATCGTGAACTATTCACCGGGCCAAATGGGGTCCGGTTTTGTTTTGGTGCCTCTGAACAATCAGCGGGATGGGCATCTCACAGAGCCCCGAGCGCCAGCGACGGGTTTTCGCATGTCGGCAGATGCGGGAGAATCCCAACCCGTCGCTTGCGCTCGGGGCTCTGTCTTTGTGTCATAACAAATCGAGCCTTGGAGAAGGGGAAGACAAGGAGTCGTCCCGGAGGGACGAACTACCCAAAGGCAGGTTGTCCCGGAAGGACGAAGTACCCGATTCCTCTCAGATCGCATTTCGAATCCCCGCAATCTGCCCGAGCAGCCCCGGCACACTCTCGAGCGGCTGCTGGGTCGCGCCGTCACTCAGTGCCTTGGCCGGGTCAGGGTGGCACTCGATGAAGAGGGCATGAACGCCCGCTGCAACCGCCGCCCGCGCCAGCAGCGGGGCTCGCTCAGGTCTGCCTGCGGTTTGGGCACCAGCGCCGGGCAGTTGCGTCGAGTGTGTCGCATCAAAGCAGACCGGTGGCGATCCGCCTTCGACATCGAGCTCCATCAGGTCGCCAAGCCCGAGGAAGTCGTTGACGAGCCGGTGATAGCCGAAGAAGGTGCCCCGCTCGGTGAGCATGACATTGCTGCACCCGGCCTCGGCGAGCTTGTCCACCGGGCCACGCATCTCGGCAGGAGACAGGAACTGCCCTTTCTTGATGTTGACCGCCCGCTCGTGCTTTGCTGCCGCCTCGCCGACTGCCAGCAGCAGGTCGGTCTGTCGGCACAGAAAGGCGGGCACCTGGAGCAGATCGACGACAGCCGCAGCCGCCTCGCACTGCTCGGGGGTGTGGATGTCGGTCGTCGTCGGCACGCCGAGTGCTTCACCCACCGAGGCCAATGCTGCAAGCCCGGCCTCAAGCCCCGGCCCTCGCGGTGACCCGATGCTCGTTCGGTTGGCCTTGTCGAAACTGGCCTTGAAGATGAAGGGCAACCCCAACTCGGCACACGCATCACGCACCATCCGCCCGATCTCGAGTGCCATCTCGGTCGATTCAAGCACACAAGGCCCGGCAATGATCGCCAGCGGCTGGCCTGCACCTATCTCTATAGCCCCGACGCGGCAGGTTCTGGTCATGCAAGATGATACGCGGCCCCGTGGGACCGCCTTCCAGGCGGTGCCTGTGAAAGAGAGAGTCAGGACTATGCAAGAAGGAAAGGGCTCCTCCGCACCGGCTGGAAGCCGGTCCCACGATCGCACGGTTCGGAGAGCCGTGCCACCGAGAGCCGGGCCACCGTACACTCCTGCCATGAAACTCCGCTTCTTTGGTGCCGCTGGCGAGGTCACCGGCTCGTGTACGCTCATCGAAACCTCCCGCGCTCGGGTGCTTGTCGACTTCGGCATGCACCAGGGCGGGCCCAACGCCGAGAGCAGAAACAGGCGCGTGCCACCCTTTCGGGGTCATGACCTCGACACGGTCGTCCTCACCCACGCCCACATCGACCACTCCGGCCGCCTGCCGATGCTCGGCGATGAGGGATACACCGGCTCCATCCACGCCACCCCCGCGACGATCGACCTCTGCGACATCCTCCTCCGAGAC
>JAJRZG010000306.1 GCA_024275365.1 Planctomycetota bacterium
ATCAACTCCTGCACCCCGGCGATGGTGGCAGGGAACGGCCCCGCGTGGAGTAGCATCGGCTCGTCGGTCGAATCGGTCCAGGGCTTGGCGTTGAGATAGAGCGCAACCAACCCGAAGTTTGTTGCGTCGATGATGCCGTCCACCGAATCCTGCAGAAACTCCTCTGGTCCACTCAAGCACTTCACGCAACCAGCCAGCCGATGGGTCAGCTCGATATGTTCATATGCCTCGGCGAGTGTTCTCGAAAACCCCTCGATCGCAGAGTCGTCACGGTTGAGGCGTGTGAGGTCCTCGGCCATCAGTGGGAGAAGCCGGGCAAGCCGATCGATCTCTGATTCGCAAAAACTCGCAAGAGGCGTGAGCGATATCTGTGCTGCCACCGGATCAATATGCACACGACGGCATGAGTCGGCGAACTCTTCTGTTGCAAAGAGGTCTGGCGTGAGGAACATCGCAGCGGTCCACTCAGACACTCGCCGGCGCGCGCGCACGGGCAACAGTACGACATCACACCCGGTGAACAGTGTTATGCGGCAGTCATCTCCCGATGCGATGACCTTCTTCATGGCAGACTCAAACCGCTCGATAAGGAACTGGTTGCACAGCCACGCCGCCTGCACACCGTTGACCTTGGGCGATTGCATGACCCGGCCATCGACGCTCAGACGCCAAGGCAGGATACCAAGCGTCACCATCCGTTCGCGGAGCATGTTGTGGGTATCAGTATTTGGAATGTCAAGGCGGGTCATCAGGCGGCCTCCGAGTGCTCCGTGCCGTCAAGCAACTCCTCGACAACCTCGAGTATCTGATGCACGCTGAAAGGTTTGGAGAGGAACCGTTTGATGTTCGAGGCCTGCTGTTCCGCTTGGGGCATCACATACCCCCGGGCGGTCAGCAGCACCACGGGAATGGTGCTGAGCTTCTCATCTGCCCGCAGCGCCTCCGCCAGTTCGGCACCGCTCATGTACGGCATTTGCAGATCTGTAATGATGATATCGGGCGTTGCATCCTGCGCGACAGCCAGGCCTTCCTCGCCATCGGAAGCTGTGATGACCTCATACCCCGCAGCCTTGAGCTTTCGACCCACGACCATCGGGATGTGTGGCTCATCATCGACCAGGAGCACTACGCCTCGACTCATGTGAAATCTCCCTTTAAAACGACGATCAACCTCGACCGCCACTTGGCTATTTAGGCGATGCCATAGAGCCTCTTGATGCCGGGCCGAGCTTCTGGTCAGTCCTCACCAGATTGCTCCCGAATATCCAGCATCGTGCCCCATTGCGTGTGGTGTGGTAGCATTGGGCATGATCCAGGCGACCGATGACACCCCCCAAACACCTCCCACACCCGCAGAGGCTTCAGGTTCTCGGACCTCAGATGACCTCGCCGGCCCGATCGAGGCCGTGCTGCTCTGTGCTGATAGACCGGTCTCGATCGGCAAGCTCGCAGCGGCGATCGGGATGACGAGTGATGCGGCACAGGGCGAGCAGCCCCTCCTGCCCGAGGCCAAGGCCGATCTCACCGCAGCCATTGACCAGCTCAATGAGGTGTATGAGAAATCGGGCCGATCGTTCCGTATCGAGACCATCGCGGGGGGGTATCGGCTGATGACCCTGCCCAGGTTCGCCCGCTGCATCGCGGCCTTCCAGAAGCAAAAAGCCCAGAACCGCCTCTCCAAGCCGGCGGTCGAGACCCTTGCCATCGTCGCCTATCGCCAGCCCGTCACAAGGGCAGAGGTCGAGAGTATCCGCGGTGTCTCGTGCGGCGAAGTCCTCAAGACCCTGATGGACCACCGCCTTGTGACCATCCAGGGCAGGGCAGAGGAGCTTGGCAGGCCCATCCTCTATGGCACAACCCGCCAGTTCCTCGATACCTTCGGCCTTGCCACACTCAAGGACCTCCCCCCTGTCGCTGAAACCGGAGCGCGATCATGACCTGCCCACATTCTCTCTCTCCCATCCTCATTGGTGTGTGTGTCGCTGTCGCAACGATGCTGTCTGGTTGTTCATCGGGCACGCAAACCGTGACCGGGCTTGTTGTCCCCGGGAGGGCAAGCGTTGTGACGCTCGTTGCGGCTCACGACCCTCGGCTCAAGAAAACTGGCGTGCGTGATGTCCGCGTGCGGCTCACTCGTGGCGATGGGACGCCCGCCTCGCTCGTCGAGGCCACATCGGGGGCAGATGGCTCGTTCTCATTCAAGGTCGATCAACAGCTCTTTCGTGGCAGGCTCGAGATCATCGCCACGAGCCCGACCATGCTTCCTTGCCGGGGCTCGATCTACCTGCCGACAGATGATCGACGGATACTCGTGATCGTGGAACAAAAAGATACGAGTGCTCCGGGTACGGAGGAAGCGGGGGAGCAGGCAAGGTGAAGCGACGCGAGGACCTGCCCGTCCGCCGCACCTACCGGTTTCGGCTCACCGGGTTGATCTACCTCAGCGTCACCGGGTTTTTGGCTGTTGCGGCGATCACGAGCCAGAACAACCTGCTCTTCTGGTGTCTGGGGCTCGCGGTCGCGGGGATTGCCGTCTCAGGGCTTATTTCTGGTGCAGGGCTTATGGGCGTTCGCGCTGAGCGTGAAGCCATCCCCGATGCCTCAGCGAGCGGGCCGATGGTCATCCGGTATCGAATCCGAAACACCAACTGGTTCGCCCCAGCCTTTGGACTGACGATCTCAGAACGCGAACCACCAAGGCGGCTTCGGGTGATGATCCCCTGGCAGCGATGCCTGACCAGGCCGGTCGCGTTTCTCGCCTGTATCCGACCCGGGCAGACGGTGATCGCCGAGGCGCTCCCGCTGGCAACCGGGCGTGGCGAGCCAGAGTTTACCGACTTTGTGATCGCGTCAACCTTCCCGTTTGGGCTTGCCAGCAAGTCTCTCCGCTTTACCCAACGGCGCACTGCGCTGATCTATCCTCAGCCGACACATGTCCGGGCAACACTGCTCGAAACACTCCGGGCGGGGGGTGAACGCGACGGTGCGGTCCTCAGCGGCGGGGGGTCACTCGGCGACTTCTATGGCATCCGCGAATATGTCCCCGGTGATCCCATGCGATCGATCGTCTGGCGAGCATCTGCCCGTGTCGGTGAACTGGTTGTCAAGCAGCACGCACGCCCCGCACCAAAGCGACTGTGGGTGAGGCTCGAACTCCCAGCCCTGCACAGTGTCGCACCCATGAATTCGCTCGATGATGATGAGCTCGAGGGCACGATCAGTCTGGCTGCGGGGGTGCTCAAGCTCGCAACAGAGCGGGGCTACGCGGTCGGGCTGCTCGCACCAGAGCTGGGTATCAACGCCCGACCGGCGATCGGGCAACGGGGCCTGCGCAATGCGCTCGGCCAACTGGCGACGATCGGGGGGGAGGCAGCGATCAGCACACCGGCTGTTGCTGATATCACGCCCGGGCGGCGTGATCTTGTCGTGACCGTCTGCCCGCACCGTGCTGAGGGAACGAGCACCGCTGGCAGGGTCATCGCTCTTGACGCTCCTGCAACATGGCAGAGCCACACCAGCCATCGGCTGCAACCCCAGGTGAGCCCGGGCCGTGCGGGGGCTCTGGCATGAAACCCCATCCAGTCCGAGCGCGGTGTCTCCTTGTTGCTGCTGCTCTTGCGATCGTTGCCTACGCCGCCTCGACGACCGACCCCGCGATGCCGCTGCTTGCGCTGGTCGTCGGGGGGCTTGGTGTCCTGCTCACCTCGCATCTTGTCGAAGTGGCGATCCCCCGGTTGCTCGTCGGGTTCGCAACGCTCGTCCTCCTGCTCATCACACTCGCCCGCGCTGTCCCGGGCGGGTTTGATATCCATGACTTCGCGCAGTTTGTGACCTGGATGATCGTGGTCAAGGTGTTTGATCGACGCAAGCCGGGCGATGACGCTCAACTGCTGGCGTTCTCGGTGTTTCTTGCGGTCGCGTCGATGCTCTTGAGTAACGGGATTGTGGTCGCGTTCCTCACGCTTGTCTACCTGCCGTTTGTCGCGCACGCCGCGATGCACCTGCAACTCCGTGTGAGCCACTACAACGCCCAGCAGCTGGCAAGACGCAGGGTGATCGACCCGCTCCGTGTCCCCGACATCCGCGCAGCTTCTGGAGTAGACACCGGGCTCGCACTCGCGCGCACCAGCTTCATCGCGCTCCTTTTGGGAATCGTCCTCGCATCGATGATCTTTGTCGTGGTGCCCAGGGGCGCGGGCGTCGAACAGATCGGGCGATGGGGCAACCCGGCAGCCGGTCGTGTTGTCAGCTTTGCCGACCGCGTCCGTGTCGGCACAGGTGGAGCAATCTCCACCTCAAACACCCCGGTGCTGCATCTCCGCCTGAGCGATTCTGCCGGGCGTGATATCGGGGGGCTGGGCAGCATCCGCTACCTCCGTGGCGCGGTGCTCGATACTTATGAGAACGGGACATGGAGAAGTTCCAGGCCGCCACTGGCGGTCGGGGAGCAGACCCACCTGATCCCAGATGAGGCAATCGCCCTGGGGGGTGGGAGCGGGCAGTCGATGGTCTATCAGGACATCCTGCTGCTCAACACGCCGCGAGAGTTCACCTACCTCTTCGGCTTCTGGCGACCCACCGAGTTCCGATTCCAGGACGCTGCGGTCTGTGTGGTCAACCGGTCCGACTCCACGATCATGGCACGCACCGGCGGCGGCAAACTCCGCTACACCGTCCGGTCTTCCATCTATGAGTTCTCCTACCGCCGAAAGGACACCCGCACGCCGACGAGTTGGCCCTCATCAGAGGTTGCCCGCGTCGCGGCTGAGATTCTCAAAGAGGTCGTGGTCGAGCCCGACCCGGCGGCTCGGTCTATTGCCGACGATGCGCTCGCGATCAACGCATTTCGGCAATACATCCTGGACAACTACACCTACCAGCTCGGCATGCCCCCGCCACCAGCGGGTGTTGAGCCCACCGAGTGGTTTCTCACACAGGCCGAGCGGGGGCACTGCGAGCACTTTGCCTCCGCTCTGGCAGCACTCTGCCGGAGCGTCGGCATCCAGGCCCGCGTCGTCACGGGGTATGTTGCTGCTGAGTACAACAACTCGACCGGCTACTACATCGTCCGTGAGAGCAACGCCCACGCCTGGGTTGAAGCGCAGCCCGAGCCCGGGGTCTGGCGAACCTATGACGCGACACCGCCCTCGGACCTCCTCGCCCAGCACGGCCCCGCGCCGGGTGTGTTGGCGAAGATGGGGCGCGTGCTTGATGCGCTCAATCACACATGGATCACATCGTTTGTCTCCTTTGACAGCACTGCGCGCACCGATCTGCTCGCCTGGAGCGAGCCGGCAACGGGTGTTGTCTCCGAGAAGGCCGAGAAGGTGCTTGACCGCATCCGCACGACACCGGTTGGGCAGATCGCAATACTTGCGCTGCGCATCTTTCTCGTGATGGTGGCAGTGATTCTAGGATCGTATGGGTTGTTCGTGCTCACTCGTCGGTGGCTCGCAGCGCGTGCCCGACGCCCCAGGGCGATGCCCCGTCGCATCACCGACCCGGACATCCGTTCTCGCGTCCTCGCGACACCGCTCTATCAGGACATGCTCACAGTGCTCGCTCGCGCCGGGCTGCACAAGCCCGACTGGCAGCCGCTGCGGGCGTGGGGCGGGTCGCTTGAGACCCGGTCGGTCGAGGTCGCGGGGTTGGTGACTGAGCTTGCAGATCTGTTCTATATTTTGCGGTTCGGAGGGAGAGACCTCACGCCGCAGGAGCGCACACGGGCAGAGGGCCTCCTTGCCCAACTCGGGCAGAGAGCCACTGATGTGTAGAACCCCCGCGGATCACGAATAATTTGTATGCGTCTTTACGAGCCCTGGGCGCAAGCACAGGGTTGGCTTTCCCTGTGCATATCGACGATTCGTGATCCCGAGCTTGCGCTCGGGGCTCGTAGAGGCAATAAGGCATCCGAGCTTGCGCTCGGGGCTCGTAGAAACACACGAGATAGTCTCGCAATGCGTATGAGCCGCGGTTTCGTATTCTTTGCACATGCACGGCCCAAGATGGCCGTGGCACACAGATCATGATTCTTCAATGGGTTCTGGAGTGACCATGTATTCTCGGACGGTTCCCATCCGCTCATTCCGCCCAGAGTGGTCCTGGCTCTCGATCCGAGAGTTTCTCGAGACTCTCGCGTCAGCCGACCCCGCACGCCGACCGATTCACCTTTCTGTCACCCAAGCAGGAGGGGTCAACACATGCCCGCAAGCCGATCTCGAACGGAACGATGGCGAAACTGTCTCTGGCAGATCTATGAGCGCAGCGGTGCCATCGAGATTTCTGTTGCCCGCGAGGAAGGGGGGGACCACGCAGGCAATGACCTCATCTGGCGGGTCAAAATCCTCAGCCTTTCTGAGACCGAGATCGTGGTCAGTCAGCCGGCAGCATTCGGGCGGACCATCCCCCTCGAACCAGGTACTCGCTTGGTCGGTGCGATGAGCGTCGGGCAGAACCGCTGGATGTTCAACACCAGGACTCTGAGCACCAAGACAGATTCCAAACTCCACCTGGTCATGCCCGACAAGGTCGAGCGGTGCCCGAGACGGAGCTACTACCGTGTATCGACGGCTTCGGTCGAACTCCCTGATGTCGAATGCTGGCCGCTGCTCGACCCCTCATCGGTCGTGGCAGCCGAGATTGCCAACGAGGCCTGCTTCCGGGATATGGTCCGGAATCGGCGTGATCCTTCCCATCCAGCCGGCACTCCCCAGCACCTGCTCCCAGAGGTCGGGCCCGGATTCCAAGCCAAAATGGTGAATATCTCTGGTGGTGGATTGGGACTGGTTGTCTCACCCCAGGAGGCATCAGGCCTCGACAGAGCCCGGTACCTCTGGATGCGGGTTGACCTCGGACCTGACATGCCGGTATCCATTGCCCTGACCGGCAGAATAGTCCACACGCACATGGACAGTGCCCAGAGCGTGCATGTCGGGGTGTCGTATGAGTTCGGGTTCAATCCCGCCCATCGAGAGTTTGTCATCTCACAGATTTGCGGCGTGGTCTCCAAGCTACTTGAGAATCAGGACGCATCCCAGGCGGCTTGAATACCAAACGAACACCTATTTTTTCTGTGCCCGCGATCAATCCTCCACACGGGGGTGCTTTGTTTGTCTAAACTCTCATACTGCCCGGATCGGCCGGGCGTTTGGGATTTGACAACCTGCGTCGCTGCGGACCTCACGCGGGGACGATGCCTTGGACACTGCCTGTGCCAGTTCAGAATGACATCACGCTATCGACCGAGTGCTGCGCGAGGCGCAGCGGGTTGGTGGTGGTTTGCTCCCGGTTCACACCAGAGACTTGCCCGACGCGATGGCAAGGAGATTTCCCGTGTGTGTTTGCGTTCGGGGAGAGTCAGCAGCCCGGCGTGCCTGTGACGCAGG
>JAJRZG010000307.1 GCA_024275365.1 Planctomycetota bacterium
AGGTGAGCTGGTCGGAACTGGCAGCACGGGGGTATCCGGGAGCGGAGGATCTGCCCGGTGAGGATGTCGCGTGGGTAACAGTCGCGACGACGAGGCCGGAGACTTATATCGGGGATTCGGGCGTGGCGGTGAACCCGCGCGACCCGCGGGCGGGGGCGTTGCGGGGGCTGTGCATACAACTGCCAATCATCGGTAGGATCATCCCGATCGTCGAGGATGATTTCGTCGTGATGCCCGACCCGGAGGGAAGCGACCCCAAGGCGAAATTTGCAACGGGTTTCCTGAAGGTAACGCCTGCCCACGATCCCAACGATTACGCGATCGGCCAACGGCACGACCTCGAACAGATCAATGTGATGGCCCCGGACGCCTCGATCTCGGACCAGCACGGCTGGGACCGGGAGGCTCGGGGTGAGGGGGGCAGAGTCTTTGTGGGCAAGAGCCGGGAGGATGCACGGGAGCTTGTGGTCAAAGAGTTTCACGCACGCGGGCTGCTCGAAGAGATCAAGCCGTATGTACACAGCGTGGGGCACAGCTACCGGAGTCATGCGGCGATCGAGCCGTATTTGAGCGACCAGTGGTATGTGAAGGTGACGGATGAGAAACTGCGCGGGGCGGCACTTGCAGCGATGGACTCAGAGCAGCGGACGACCGAGAGCTTTTTGCCCCGGCCTCAGCATGAGGGGGATGGGGAGTTGCGATTTGCGCCAGCGCGGTATGCCAAGACCTTCGAGCAGTGGCACGAGGGGCTGCGGGATTGGTGTATCAGTCGGCAGTTGTGGTGGGGGCATCGGATTCCGGTGTGGTGGAAGATCGCCTTCGATGCCGACGAGCCCGTGGATGAGATACTCGATGAGATCGCACATTATGAATCGGAGCATCGTGCTTGGCGATTCTCGCGATCACCGGCTGATGTGTATAAGGGGGGATATGTCGATGTATCGCGCGAGGTCCAGTTCGAAGGAGTCGCGGTTCGTGATCCGCATGGACAGGATCATCAACTGGTCGACTTCCTTGAGGACCACGGGTATTCACAAGACCCCGATGTCCTCGACACCTGGTTCTCCTCCGCCCTCTGGCCTATGTCCACAATGGGCTGGCCCCCCCTGGCACCAAGGGCCGAGACGCTCTGCCCGGACAATCCCGATTCGCTCAAGGCAATCTATGTCAAGCATGTCGGCAACTGGCAGTCATTCATCGGCGATGAGAACGACCACTCCGGCGAACTGATCGAACGGCTGCTCTCGCTCCGAGACAGCGACCCGGCCAAGCCTTTGGTGTATGAACTGTTCCACGCTTCGGACATGAGCACACCTCTTGCCGGCCATGAGGCGATCCAGGGGTGTACCGATCTGGTCTGCGCAGTCGGTGTGCGCACAACTGGGGCGGTCACAACACAAAAATACGGCGACCTCGATCTCGGCGATTGGCTCTGCTCGCACGGCTTCATCGAAAGCTCAACCGCCGACCTGCTCGAAGCCTTCAACCCAACCAGCGTCCTCTGCACTGCCCGCGAGATCATCACGCTGTGGGTTTCGCGGATGGTCATGTTTAATCGGTATTTCCTGGGTGAAAGAGACACAGCCGCCAATACCCACACCGACGGCCGCCTGCCCTTCAAAGATGTCTTCATCCACGCCATGATCCAGGATGGCCAGGGGCAAAAGATGTCCAAGAGCCTGGGCAATGGTGTCGATCCGCTCGACATCATCGAGAGCCACGGGGCGGACTCGCTGCGATTTACGGTTGTCAAGATGACGACGCAAACGCAGGATGTGCGCATGCCGGTGGATTTGATCTGCCCGCATTGTGCAAAGACTTTTGAGCCCAAGATGGTGACGACGCAGGCTGGGCACAGGGTGGCTTCGCCGGTACAGGATTGCCCCGCGTGCCACAAGCCGATGGTGACGGCCTATGGCGTCTCGCAGGGGACAGCCCCGACCGACGAACGCCCGATGGCGAAAAATACTTCGAGCAAGTTTGACGAGGCTCGGAACTTTTGTAACAAGCTGTGGAATGCGTCGCGGTTTGCGCTGGGGATTCTCAAAGAGGGCGGCTCGGCAGCAGCCATGGACCAGACACCCGGTGAGATGCTGTCATTGCCCGATCGGTGGATTCTCTCGCGGCTAGCGACCACGATCAGCGATTGCGAAAAGGCTCTTGCGGGGTACCAGTTCAACACCTACGCCACGAGCATGTACGACTTCCTGTGGCGTGACTTCTGCGACTGGTATCTCGAAGCGATCAAGCCGACGGTTGGCGAGAGTGCGATCCAGCGGGCGGTGCTTGCGCATGTGCTCGATTCAGTGGTGCGGCTGTTGCACCCGATCATGCCGTTTGTCACCGAGGCGATCTGGGAACACCTCCGCGAGATTGAGACCGTCGCGATCGACGGCATCGGACTCAAAGGCTCGCGGGTCGGCGGCGTGCTGGCGACAGCGGGCTGGCCCCGCGTCGATGACTTGTGGCGGAGCGAGGCGGCCGAGGCACAGTTTGAGCGGGTGCAAGGGCTGGTGACCGCGATCCGGGAGGTGCGTTCGCAGCACAAGGTGCCCCCCAAACGGCGGATCACGCTGCACGCACCCGAGGAGATCATCGAGTTGGTGGTGTTGACCGAGCCGATCGTGACGACGCTTGCCGGGCTTGCGGGCTTGACGCACGATGACCCGGCTGGCCCCTCGGTGCCGGCGAGGTTTGCGGGGATCGACTTCCGGCTGAGCGATCTTGCGGATGCGGTGGACAGCGACGCCGAGCGGGCGAGGCTGAGCAAGGCGATTGCGGATGGAGAGAAGCAGGTGCTCGCGCTCGAGCGGCGTCTGATGAACCCGGGATATCTCGACAAGGCCCCCGCCCATCTGGTCGAGCAGACGCGCGAACAGCTCGAGGCACTCAAGGATGAGGTCGGGTCACTCCGCGAGCAACTGGAGCAGTTGGCGTGAGGCGGAATGTCCGGGAAGCTCGGGCCTCTGGGTACTTCGCCCCTCCGGGGCGATCTTCATGCCCTTCGCATGCTCCGTGTTCTCCCTCCGCAGTGCAAAGGGAATCTATATGATTCGCATAGGAAAGCTCTCTGCGCAGTGCCAAGGGGACAGAGTTTGTTGTGAGTTCCATGGGTGCTGTGGCGGGGGAGACGCCCGCCCCACTGCGCATGGAGTGGCTCTCGGTGTGTGTATGTTGCTGTGCGCGGCGCTGCTGGCGGCGTGTGCGGGGGGGGAGCGCAATCCGGCAGTCCGGGCATGTTGGGCGCACCCCGGGCAGAGGTCGCGGTATCGTCGTCGCCCTGGACCTTTCAGGGCAACCCGGGGATGGCGTACACATCTAAGCACTACCGTGTGCTGACGACGGTGGATCGCGCGATCCTCACCGACCGATTCTCACGGTTTACCGAGGCATCGCTCATGCGGTTTGCCGAGGCGTTCCCGGGATTGTCCGAACCTCGGGCAGGGCTCGAGGTGTTTGTGCTTGAAGCGAGACCGGAGTGGGTGAGGTTCGTCGCCGAGGTGTACGGGCAGGAAGGGCTCGACCGGTATTCGGGCATCCAGCGCGGCGGGTTTACAGAACGCGGTCGGTCGGTGCTGTGGGATATCGGGGTACAGGACACCTTTGCGATCCTTGCGCACGAGGGGTGGCATCAGTATGAACAGGTTTCGATGCGCGAGCCCCTGCCCGCGTGGCTCGATGAAGGGATTGCGGTATGGGCGGAGGGGTTTCGGTGGGACACATACCAGCCGGACGAGGCGGTGTTTTTGCCTTGGGCGAATGTCGAGCGGTTCGATCAGCTTCGGCGTGCCTCAGATCGCGGCGGGTTGATGCCACTCGAACAACTGCTCACCGAACGCCCGCAGCAACTGATCAAACTGTCGTCAGAATCGACGCTGACCTATTACGCGCAGTGCTGGGCTCTGCTTCACTATCTGCGTGACGACCCGATGCACCGCGAGGCACTGGATCGGCTGCTCGAAGATGCGGCAGCAGGGCGGATGATCGGCCGTGTGCGCACACGCCTTGGCGACCGCGCAGCCCGGACGGCTTCGCAACGGCGGACAGGCACGGAAGTCTGGCGGGTCTACTTTGGTGATGATCTTGAGGCAGAAGGCACGCGGTTTTTGGCATACATCGAAAGGGTGGTTGCGCCGGGATCAAAGAACCGGATCGTGCGGGGGGAATCGCCGGTGGAGTGAGGGATCAGGAGTTGCCCCACCACGCCAACGCACGCCTGGCAGCTTCTGCTGGTTCGGGCAGGCCGCGTGTATCCAGCACAATGGGACGGATGTACTTGGCGGTCGCGAGCGCGATGGTGTAGGCGAGTTCGTTGAGTCGGCCCTGGCTTGAGCCGGGCTCGACGCGGGTGATTTCTGAGGCATCGCTGAGCCTTGCGAGCATGAGCCGCGAGCCGAGACGAGCTGCCGACTTGGCGGGGTTGTCGCCGGCGAGCAAGACCATCGCGGGGTCGAGACCGATGCCGAGAGGCCCGGGCGGCGCATCATCAGCGGGCGGCCAGGTGTGGTCGGCAAGCGTGGCCTGCCTGGCATCGGCGTGGGTCAGCAGAGTGTCGCGGATGGTCAGAGAGAGGTCGCCTCCGCGGGGAAGCGTCAGGCTGATGATGCGATGGCCGCCAGTCAGGCTTGCAAGATCGGCAGCGAGATCGATCGCAGCAGTGGCAGCGGTGACAGCACGATCGGTGTGGGTGGGATCAGAAAAATGTGAAGTCGGGATCCACAAGTCGAGGCCGAGGAATCCGAGTTCAAGCCGACGGAGCAGTGCTGCGAGGTCTCGGCGGGCAGAGCGGGCGAGCTCTCGGGGGCGGAGGCCTGGGGCTGAGGCATCGAGCGTGACCCAGCGAAAGCCAGTGTCTGAAGCCCACTCAAGCGGTGCTCGTGGGTCACTCACGGTGCCTTGGAGGCGGAGCGAGGCGAGGGCCAGACTGAGGGGGGGGCGGTCAAGCATGTGGGTATTGATAGGTCGGGCAGAGCCAGTGCGGTGGATTGGTGCAGCCCGTGGGGGCTCTACGATCGGCGATGAACACAATGGCAAGGATCGCATCGACGGGGTTGGTGGTCTGCTCGGGGGTGGCCTTTGGAGTGACAGCGATGACGGGGCTGGTGGCGGCTGTGGTCTTTCCGGCGATGCGAGAGCTCGACCCGACGCTGGGGGGGTACGCCGGGTACGACGGGCCGCACTGGTCGCTCGTGGCTGGGGTGATTGCCGAGAAGGTCTTTCATGTGGGGTTTGTGGTCACGGGGGTGATGCTGGGCCTCTCGCTTGCTGCGGTGCTCGGGCTTGTGGCGTTGCGAAGGGTGAGTGGGGTGCCGATCGTACGGCTGGGGTTGGTGGTGGTGACACTCGGCTTGTTCTTGACGCATGTGGGTTGGCTCCAGCCCCGGATGGACCAGGCGGCGTCTGCATATCGGGAGGCGGCGAGCGCACAACAAACCGAGGAAGCAGCCATGGCAAAGTCAGAGTTTGATGACATGCACCCGATAGCCTCGAAACTGATCGGGGCGCTGGCATTGTCTTCGCTTGCGCTCTTTACAGTCTCGGCATGGATGGCTTCGGCGGGGCGTGAAACACAAGGAGCAGACTGATGGTGGAGAGAGAGCTGCCCTTTGCGTTGCCAAAGGTCACACCCGCAGCGAGGCGGCGGGCAGGGAAAGTGCTTGTCGCATTGGAAGAGCACTATCCAGATGTGCAATGTGCGTTGGAATATAGCTCGCCGCATGAACTCTTGATCGCGACGATTCTTTCAGCCCAGGCGACCGATGTTGGTGTCAACAAGGCGACCCCGGCACTGTTTGAGCGGTTCCCCACGCCGAGAGATTTCGTTGTGGTGACGCCCGAAGAGATCGAGCCATTCATCAAGACGATCGGGTTGTTCCGGAATAAAGCCAAGGCGATTCATGCCTCGATGACCACGCTCGTTGAGGACTTTGGCGGCGAGGTCCCTCAGACGATGGAGGAGTTGCTGACGCTGCGAGGGGTTGCCCGCAAGACGGCAAATGTCGTGCTGGGCAACGCCTTTGGGATCAACGACGGGTTCGTCGTTGATACGCATGTTTCGAGGCTCGCTGTTCGGCTGGGGCTTGTCGAGAAGGGGATGACAGTGCAGCGGATCGAGCGGCAGCTCATGGCGTTGTTCCCACGCGAAAGGTGGTGTGACCTGAGCCACATGTTTGTCTGGCACGGTCGGCGTGCGTGCACCGCTCGGGGCGCAGCGTGCAACTCGCATCCGGTCTGTCAGCAGTTTGGGAAGTGCTGTGAACTGAGGGATAAGTAGATTCAGATAAGATGTACACTCGGGGCTCGTAGAAAAACGAGCGACTCTCGTAATGTGTTTCAGGAGAGATGTCTGTATCGTCCGGTGACTACGACCCGGAGCTCAGGGGCTTGTCAGCTGGCGGATCGAAATCGGGCATGTCGTCAACATTGACCTCGATCCACTTGAACTCGATCTCGACAACAGGTTCGTTGGCCTCGCCGACGCGTTGGTGTTGCACGGTCGGGATGAGCACGCCCTCAAACTCTTTGTAGTCGCTGACAGTGACAAGGACGCTTGTGTCAGAAGTGTCTGCGGGGAATATCTGCCGGGCAGACACGAGGTGTGTGTCAGGATCAAAGTAGACCGCACCCTCAAGCCCGCTGAAGGTGACAAAGTCGACACGGATGGCGGGCTTGTGATCGATCATGGCGGTTCCGGTGGTCTGTATCGAGGAGTAGTGTTTCTTGTAGCTGGCTTCACCCTGGAAGAATGAGCTGTCGAGCATCTCGTCTTTCTCTCGGCCGGTGATCTCGTAGGTTGACCCGGTCATGTTGATGCCCCAGACAAGCGTGCCGTTGGTTGCCTGCACGGTCGTTCCGAGGGCTGGGGCTTCCAGTTCTGCATAGAGCTTGTTGGGTGCCTCGAGAGAGATCGTGAGGATCTGGATGTCATCGGACGCGAGCACGCGGTAGCTGGCGTGCATCACGAGGTTGCGGTGTTTGGCAAGGGCATCTTGCCCCCCGATCGCGGTGATGTAGGCCTCGAAGAGGGACTCGGCATCAGGCAGCGCGGGGGCCTCGGGCTGTGTGTCGAGTTGCTCGTCGGGAGAGCTGGTCACAAAGGCAACTGAGACAGGAGCGATGATGACCGACAGGAGGACTGAAAGGGCAATCGCGGCTCTGGTAGGGGTATACATGTGGTGTTTCTCGGCTTGGTGGGGGCGGGTCTTTGACCGAAGCGGTGAACCCGGCGACAAGAGGGTGGATCTCTGTACCAACTGCGTGCCAAATACGCCCGCCGCGATTCGAACGCGGAACTTCTGCCTTCGGAGGGCAGCACTCTATCCAGTTGAGCTACGGGCGCTCATGCCTGGGGGTTCGAGCCCCGGGTGCGTGGATGGTACGATCATTCCACGCGCCCGGCAACACAGGCAGCCGGATGTCTCAGAATCGAGGGGTGGGATGAGTGATGGCAGGAGAGGGTGATGGCAGAGTTGATGAACCTCACCGGCCCCAAAGCCAGCCCTCTCTGGGCAGTCCAGTCGCTGGTTTTCCTCGCAAGCATGGGGACAGGGGTCGTGACCAACGGCATATTTTTTATCGCAAGAGAGGGGTTTGGGTCTTCCACGACGCAGAACTTTGGGCTCGGGGCATTGCTCGGGGCGACCTATATCGTCGGTGCATTTGGTGTCGGGCCGGTGCTCAGGCGGTTGGCACGGGGGTCATCGAGCGTGAGCACCCGCTGCGTGCTGGCGGGGTTATCGATCATCATGGGGTGTGCAGCTCTCTTGCCACAACTCGCGGCGTGGATGTCTGGAGGCCCTGAGAGGGCATACTGGAGCGCGTGGGTGGCTGTCGCGGTCTATGCGCTCTGCTCGGGGGCGTTCTGGCCGATCGTCGAGAGCTATCTCGGCGGCGGGCGATCGGGGACGCGGCTTCGGCGGGCAGTGGGGCAGTTCAACATTCTCTGGGCGGCTGCGGTGTTGCTCTCGCTGTTGGCGATGGGGCCGGCACTTGAGCGATACCCGCTCGGGGTGCTCCTGGTCTTTGGAGTGCTGCAAGTCGCGAGCACAGTGCTTCTCTGGCCGATGGGTGCAGAGCCTGGTGTGCATATGCCCGAGCATCACGACCCGCACCCCCGGGTCTATCTGCCGCTCCTCACGATATTTCGGCTGCTTTTACCGACGAGTTACTATGTCGTGAGCGTCTGGTCGCCCTATGCCCCAGCGGTGATGGATCGGCTCGGTATCCCGGTGGGGTGGCAGGTCTCTCTAGCAGCCATATGGATGCTCTCGCGGCTGGTAGTCTTTGCTGTGATGGAGCGGTGGCACGGCTGGCACGGGCGGTGGTGGCCGGTGGTGGTGGGGGTGGTGGGCATGGTCGGGGGGATTACGCTCGCTCTGGTCTCGCCACTCTTTGGGCAGGGGCTCGGCGTGCCGATGCTGGTGGCGGGGCTTGCGGTGCTGGGGGTGGGCAACGGGATGATCTACTCGGCAGCCCTCTATTACGCCATGGAGGTCGGCAAGGGGGAGGTTGAGGCGGGGGGGACACATGAGGGACTGATCGGAGTCGGGTTTGCAGGAGGACCGGTCACGGGCCTGGTCGCGGCTGGGGCAATTGGGAGTGGGGCGTTTGGCGGGTTGAGCCTCAATATCGCTATGCTGGTGATCCTGGGGGTGGTTTTGGCTGCGATCGGGGTTTTGGTGGGTCTCCGGGTCAGGGCATCGATGCGCGAGGCGGGGATGCCCCCGGGGGGCTGAGTGGTGGGGCGACCGGCGCACATGCTCTAACCGTCCTCCTCGGGTGGCGATAACATGGTTGGGCTGTTGGTCCCTTGCACGCCCGGTTGGATGAACCCAACCCTGACTGTCGATGGAACAGAAGGAACCTGACAGCTGTTGGCACGGTATTGACCGTAAGAGGAGCGGGGTGCTCCTCGGTTTTTTTTGGAGTAGATATGCAGCAACCCACCATCGTGCGTCGTCTCGTGGCTTTCCTCGCGGTCGCATCTGTTTCGGCAACGGCCTGGGGTTTTCAGGTGGAAGCGGCGAGTACAGCCAGCGCATGGAGCGAGCAGCTCTGGACGACAGCCCGCGACGGGGACTCGGATCGGCTCAGTGAGATACTCCACAACCTCTCGAGTCGTGATGATGTCTCGGTGCCGGTCGGGCTCCGGGGGGCGGTCGAGCAGTATGAAGCAAATGTTGCAAAGCGCGAGGGTACCCGTGCAACCAGGGTGGCCGAGGTTCGGAGTGAACTGGCCGAGACATTTGCGGAGGTTGCGAGTGAGACCGGTGGGTTTAAGCTTTCCGAGTCGATGGTCTTGGTGATGGAGCTGGTCGAGTTGCATGGTGGGACGCTCGCAGCTGCGGATCTGCTCGCTGAGCCGATGATTGCCAAGGTCATCACCGAGGCCGATACCCAGGCGCGGGCTGCCGAGGCTGCCGGGCAATGGCTCAAGGCGAGCGAGTTGTTCTACAGGCTGCATGTGCTCTTTGATGTGGACCAGCGGTACAAAACAGACATCCGGCGACTGAGTCGCCGGCTCGCGATGATTCGGTTGTATGCACCCGAGCACTATTGGGAGCTCCGCAACAATCGACGGATCGAGGCGGGGGAATCGGAACTGCCGCCGTATAACGCGATCGGCGATCACTATCAGGAGAAGCTCAAGGGCATCGACAAGTGGCTGGTGATCCAGTCGATCGAGGTCGCGGGAACACGGCATGTGGACGGCCAGGCTGTCCGCAAGATGTTGATCGCGGGGATCGATGGCATCGAGACTATGGTGACGACGACAGAGCTCGCGCAGCCCTTCCCGGGGCTTGAGAGTGGCATGGCCAAGCAGGCATTTCTTGCCAACCTGGAAGCCAAGCGCGAGGAGCTGGCAAACCCGAAAAAGAATATCAACCAGCGCACACTCCGGCAGTTGGTGTCAGACCTCACCAAACTCTCAGCCCAGACTGTGAGCATCCCCGATGAGGCGCTGCTCCACGAGTTTGGCAACGGGGCGATGAGCGCACTCGATGACTACTCCGTCATTATCTGGCCCGATGAGGTCCGGCGGTTTGAGCGGAACACTCGGGGCTCATTCATCGGTATCGGTGTGCAGATTCAGCACGATGAGCTGATGCGGATCAAGGTTGTGACACCGCTCGAAGGCACGCCGGCACAGCGGGTGGGTGTCCAGTCTGATGACATCATCACCAAGGTCAATGGCGACTCGATCGCAGGGTTTACGCTCGATCAGGCGGTGGATGTCATCACTGGCCCCGAGAACACCAAGGTCGAACTCACGATGGAACGCGAGGTGGAAGGGGAGACCGTCGAGGTGGACTTCACCATCGTGCGCAAGTCGATCAAGCTGCGGAGCGTCAAGGGCTGGAAGCGCGTCGGTGCGAGCTAAGAGGACTGGGACTGGTTTGTCGATCGCGAGAGCGGGATCGGGTATGTCCGGCTGACGCAGTTTACAGAGAACACCTCGGGCGATCTGGACAAGGCGATCAACGCGATGCAGGATCAGGGGCTCAACGGGCTCGTGCTTGATCTGCGGTTCAACCCCGGCGGGCTGCTCGACCAGGCGATCAAGGTGGTGGGGGAGTTTGTGATCTCAGAAGTTGTCGTCACGACCGAGGATGCCGACGGCAATCCGACGGAGGTCTTGAAAGCCCATGGGAGTGGCAAACTGTCAGACATCCCGGTTGCGATCCTGGTCAACCCGGGATCGGCATCGGCAAGTGAGATCGTGTCCGGCGCACTGCAAGACTACGCCGCATGGGGCAAACTCGACGCGATCGTCATCGGCTCGCGCAGCTTTGGCAAAGGCAGCGTGCAGAACGCCTGGCCACTGCGTACTGCTGCGCGGAGCATGCTTAAGGTCACAACGCAGTACTATCGCCTGCCGGGCGGTCGGCTCATCCACCGTCGCCCGGGTATGACCGAGTGGGGCATCGAGCCGGATCTCTCGGTCGATATGCTGCCCTCACAGAATGTGGAGGCGATCACGCTGCGCCGGGACGCGGATGTGCTGCCTCTGGATGATAACGGTGAGATCGTCGTGAGCGATGAGCCCACAGCAAATCCAGACGACTTACTCTTGAAAGGGATTGACCTTCAACTAGAGGCTGCCGTCGTGTTGCTCAAGAGCCGGACCGAGGGGCTCGGGCAAGCCCAGGCAGTGGGGCAGAATGCCGACTCGGGCACCTAAGCACATGGATCGCTCGCGGCATCATCTGAATGAAGAGTCCGAGAAGTCTGGCTCTTCATCATGCTTTGGGCGGCTGTTCGTCGTCTGTGCCATGGATGGTTCCTACGCTTTCTGAGAACCGAGTAATCGGCAACGGTGTTTGTTCGCGCCCACCCCATGGATGGACGATAACACAAGAATGGCGTTCTGAGCCGATTGAGGCGGGGTCCGCGTGTGTGGGCCTTGCAGGCGGTTTGAGAACCGGGAGTTTGGTATGACGCAGGCATCGGCACACGCGGCCAGATCGCGGGCCACGGGCAGACCTTCTGATTAATTGCCCGATGAGACATTGCTCATCTGGTTGCGAAAAATGCAGCTCATCCGCGAGTTCGAGACCCGGACGATGCAAGCGTATCAGCAGGCCAAGATCGGGGGATTCTGTCATATCTACTCCGGGCAGGAGGCCTCGGCGATCGGCACCCTCGGGAGCATCGAGCATGACGACCCGATCGTGCTCGCCTATCGCGATCACGGGCACGCCCTGGCGAGGGGCATGGACCCCAAGGCGTGCATGGCCGAGATGTTCGGCAAAGCCGCCGGGTGCGCCAAGGGCAAGGGCGGGTCGATGCACATGTTCGACAAGCCCAACTGGCTCTTTGGTGGGCATGGGATCGTGAGCGCCCAGACGCCGCTGGGGGCGGGGCTTGCCTTTGCTGCACGCTATGAGTGGGAGGTCATGGGGACGGGCAAGAAGAAGGTCTCGCTCTGCTATCTGGGCGATGGGGCGATCGACCAGGGGGCGTTCCACGAGGCGTTGAATATGGCCTCGCTCTTTGGGCTGCCGGTGATCTATATTATCGAGAACAACGGCTACTCGATGGGGACCGCGATCGAACGCCACACCGCCAACGCCAAAGACCTGATCTCACGGGGCAAGTCGTATGGGATCAAGAGCATCGAGATCGATGGGTTTGATGTGCTCAATGTGTACGACGAGTTCAAGCCCTTTGCGGATGAGTGCCGGGACTTGCA
>JAJRZG010000037.1 GCA_024275365.1 Planctomycetota bacterium
ATCCTCTCGGTCCTCGCGCGCAAGATGAGCGTCGAGTGCGGCTGCTTCGGCGATTTCTCCTTCCTCTGCGAGCCCGGAGCGATCGGATGGTGCAATATCTGGCAGAATGTGCTGCTCTTTGCGATCGCCCTGCCGGTGATGCTTTGGGGCCCGGGGGCACTCTCCTTGGATTCCCGACCGATCCGCTCATGCTGCGGAGGTGGGGGCACTGATGGGGGTACTGGTGGGGATTCGTGCGGGTGTAAAGAAGGGACCGGTTCTGCCGATCTGGACTCAGGCCCAGCCACCTCCTAACCTTCCCACCGCAATACACGCCCCGGTCGCGGGGTTTCTGACCACCGTCGCCCGGACCAACCGGGCCACACAGCCCACGACGGAGACCACCATGCCGAGATTCAACCGCTTTCAGCCGCAACCCAAGATCAAGATCCTCCGCACCTCCGGCACAGGCGTCGAGTATGTTGATTGGAAAGACATCGACGACCTCCGCCGGATGATGACGCCCAACGGCAAGATCCATGGCCGCAAGAGGCTGAGCACCAATCAGCGCGAGCAGAAGATGATTGCCCAGGCGATCAAACGGGCCCGGTTCATGGGGTTGCTGCCCTACACCAGTGCGACGCTCTGAGCGGTTCTTCAGAAATACGCACGATCTCGTTTGTCCCTCCGAGCCCCGCACTTCAGTGCGGGGTTTTTTATGCGCGAGGAACTCGACGGATTGAGTCAGCGCGTACGGACACTTTACCCCCGGACTGAAGTCCGGGGCTCGGAGGGTTCCCTCTTGGAGGGGTTCCCTATCCTTGCACCATGCTTACCCGCGACTACGACTCGGTCCCCCTCCCCACCTGTGGCCCACGCGAAGACCGCATGTGTGCGCTCGTCGATGCGCTCTGGGACCGCTTCGCTGCGCACGGGTATTCGTGGGTCGGGTTCTATCTCAAGGCGGACAGCGATGAAATGACCCTCGGCCCGCGCAGAGACAAGCCCGCCTGTTCCCCGATCGGTCTCCACGGCATGTGCGGTCTTGCGCAGCGCGAGCGGCGGAGCGTACTCGTCCATGATGTGCGCACACTCGGCGAACACTATGTCGCCTGCGACCCACGCGATATGGCCGAGGTCGTGGTTCCACTGCTCGATCCCGACGGCGACTGCTGGGGCGTGCTCGATGTCGATTCGTTCGAGGTCGGAGCGTTTACCGCGACCGATGTGCTCGGGCTCGCACGGCTTGTAGAACGAGCAGGCTTGAGCGAGCCGATGGGCGATCGTGCGTGGCCGATCCTCGCGGGCACCCCGGTGGCACGGCTCTCCGAGCCGTGAGTCGATGCATTGTTCACGGCCCGCACGGCTCGGAGAGCCGTGCCACCGGGACACCCGCCTAGGCTCCTTCCATGTCGCGTCTTCCTCAGGTGTGCTGGTTGCTTTCTCCGATCCGCAGCGGGTCGTCGGTCACGGTCTATGCGGCGGGTGCCGGGCTGGGGTGGCCGGTTGCTGATGAGGTCTTTGGCCCCTGGGACCGCACGGGCGAGCCCTACCACTATCCCGCTTCGCATGTGCGGCTGCTCGAAGCCTTTCAGGCAACTGGCGAGACGCTCACCGGCGAGATCGCCACGCTGGCAGCCGGGGTCTTTGGTGATATCGCAGAGCAGGCAGATGCGCCGGGCGTGCTCTGCAAGCACCCGCACGCCTCGATCGGGCCAGAGCACATCGCCGCCCACTGGCCCGGCCACCACAGCGTTGTGCTGCTGCGGAACCCGCTCTATGCGCTCAACAGTCTGTTCGTCCGGGGGTGGGATGAAGCGACCGGGGGCGGGAGCATGATCGGCTACTTCTCGACGATCGGGCAACGGTGGCTTGCCGACCCGCACCGGCTTGTGTATGAAGACTTGCAGCAGGACGCAGCCGGGTTTTTCACGCGGCTCTATCAGGCGTGGGGCCTCGAGCCGACCGCCGAGCGGGTCGAGCGGGCGGTCGCGTACAAGGCGGGCCACTACCACCACTCGTCCAGGTCGCAGGCGGGTGCCGAGCCGGGGGATCGGCCGATGCGTGTACGGAGCGCGCGCTCCTGGGCGGTGCCTGAGCCGATCGTGGCCGAGTATCTGGCTGATCCGCTGATGCGCGAGGTCTTTGCCCGGGCGGGGTGGGCGATCGAGCGGGGGGCGTATCCGGGTGTGGTGGTGCGGTAGGTTGCCAGACGCACCTCCCCCGACCATCGCTTTGCTCGGCCACCCCCTCCGCAGAGCGGAGGGGGATTGGGGAACCATCCACGCTCACAGCCGAATGGAGGGTCGAACCCTCTCCCCGGGCGACCTATCCTCTCTCGACTCGGGCGTTCCCTTGCGGGGGCCAGCCCGACCCCGCCACGGTGGGCGGACCCCACAACAACCTCACACCCGCCCCCGGGCTTTGCATACACCACCCCGGCGGCACCCAACGAAAGGCATCAGCACCATGGCAGAGCAAGACACAAAACAGATCCAGCTCCGTATTGACGAGTCGAAGATGAACAGCACCTACGCCAACACGATCCGCACCTCCTCGACGCAGGACGAGGTCGTGCTTGACTTCGGGATGAACCTCCCGACGCAGGGGCAGAACAACGAGCCGGTGCTGCTCTTCAGCGTCGGGTCGCGGGTGATTATGAACTGGGCCGGTGCCAAGCGTCTGGCGATCAGCCTCGGGCAGGTGATCCGCCAGTACGAGGAGCGCAACGGCGAGATCGTGATCCAGGCCCCCGGTGGTGGTGGCGCAGCCCCCGAGGCTCCCAAGCTCGCCGACTGATCGGCACACGCGCGACACGCAGAAGAATGACCAAGGCCCGGGGTGCTGCCCCGGGTCTTGTTGTGTGTGGGGAGAGAAGGCAGAACGCGGAGGCCGCGGAGGGGACGCGGAGGAAGGCAGAAGTATAGTTTCACCACAGAGGCAAAGAGCCCACAGAGGCAAGGCAAAGGAAGAGGGTGAAGTGGTGGGATCGGAGATCGCAGGGTGCTGTGGCCACAGCCTGGGTGGCCATGACGAGGGGTGTGCTCCGATCATGGCCATGCCGAGCCATGGCCATGGCACCCGGCGTGTCTTTCTCAGCCACAAGGCGACCGTCAAGGTTGAGGTTTCGCGCCTCAAGCAATCGCTTGGAGCGCTAGGGATTTCCGCGTTCGTCGCTCACCAAGACATAGAGCCCACGGAAGAGTGGCAGCGGGAGATCGAACGGGCGCTTTCCAGCATGCACGCATTGGTAGCGCTGCTCACAAGCGATTTCCATGATAGCAATTGGACCGATCAAGAAGTCGGAGTCGCAATTGGGCGAGGCGTTCCCATGGTCTCCGTCCGGATTCCCACCGATCCGTATGGCCTAATGGGGAAGCACCAGGCGTTGGCTGGTTGCTCACTCGATAAGCCAGATCAGTTGGCGCTTCAAATACTGCGACTCCTGCACAAGCGGCTTCCAAAGCCGTCAGGCCTGTTCGAGGCAGCGCTTGAAGCATACCGTGGCTCTCGTAGCTTCGATGAATCTGGCCTCATCGCCGACCGGGTGTTTCCCCACTTCGAAGACCTGACCTCTGTACAGATTGATGCGCTACTCGAAGCTTATCGCACCAACCGGCAGAATCGATTCTCATTCAAGGGAAAGGGCGTACTCTTGCCGTTGCTCAAGCGGTGGACGGGTGAAGACTGGGCCGTGGCAGACAATCTCCTCGTAACTGCAAAGTCGCTCAAGTCTGACGAGATCCCATTCTGATGGGCGAAGCGGGTCGGCCGGGTGCTGTGGCCTCGGCTCTGCGTGGTCACGATCAGCAGTGTTGATCATCGTCACGCAGAGCGGAGGCCATGACACCCAAGACACTCCTGCCTTTCCTCTGTGTTCTCTGGGCCTCGGTGGTGAAACGGCCTTCTGCCTTCCTCAGCGTCACTCTGCGTCCTCGGCGGTGAAACTGCCTTGATCGGCTTGGGCCGGGTCGTGGGCGTTGGTCGGGGGGTTGCGAGCGGTCGCTGAAGAGCCCTCTTCGATCACCGCAGAGGGCTTTGCGGTCGTCGTGCGTGGCTCTTCCGTCCTTGTGCGTGGCTCTTCTGCCCTTGTGCGTGGCTCTTCCGTCCTTGTGCGCGGCTCTTCTGTCCTTGTGCAACGCCCGATATCTCGACGAAACGGCGTTTGCGGGGCTGAGGGGCCGATTGTGAGATCGGCGGGGTGGTGACCGTGGGGGTGGCACCCGCCGTAAGGATCACCTAGAGGTCTCTCCTCAAAGCCGCTTGACAGAAGGGAGGATGGGAGCGATACACTTGGGTGATGGATGCTGGCTGTTGGTACGAACCGCCGCTACGGGTGCCGGAGAGTGCGCCCAACGGCACGGAAAGAGAGATCGATCATGGTTGCACAGAAGTTCATTGGTGCTGCGGCATGCACGGCGATGCTCGCGACAGCAGGCGCGGCCCAAGCTGACACCTACGGCAATACCAGTCCGTTCGAGGGGCAATCGCCCCACTCGCCCGACTATGTCCTCGGCGTCCAGGTCTCCATCCCCGTCGATGGCTTCCTGCTCACGAGCTTCGGCATGATGTACGGCCACGAGGACTTCGGAGTCCCCGCCACCTCAAATGCCCTCTTCGCGCTCTACAGCTCCGGCTCCGACGGGCTGCCCGAGGCACTCGTAGCTGGCACTGCCGAGATTTTGCTCAGCGCGCAACAGACATACGACAACATCGTCTTCACCAGCAACCCGGTAGTTAACGCCGGCACATTCTGGATGATGGCGCTGTACGAGAGCGACGCAAACCCGCGCAGATCGACGCTCGACAGCGGCTCGCTGGTCGCCTATTGGTCCAACGCCTACAGCGATGGCATGCCGGACAACTCTCCCGGCAACATCACATACTCCGAGTCTAACTTCAACTACTGGGTCAACGGTCAGGTAATCCCGGCACCCGGCGCGCTCGCCGCGCTAGGGTTCGCGGGGCTGTACGGCGTCCGCAGGCGTCGCTGACTACAAGAACAATCAGGGCAAGGTGGCACGGTCAGATCGACAGCCTCGCCCTCGACTCCCCTTCTGTGTTCTCTGTGCCTCGGTGGTGAGAATGCGTTTCTCGGGGAGAGTCGGGCGTCTCGCCCGCTCCGACGAGCGCTCAGGCTTGCGCCTTGAGCCTCTTTCCCGGGACCATCCCATCCCACCGCCTTGCCTCCGCGTCCTCTGCGCCTCCTCCGCGGCCTCCGCGTACTGCCTTCCCTCAGAGCGCGATGCGCACCCGGACCTCGTCTTCGAGCCGCTGCACGACCTGCTCGCGGGTCAGGTGCGAGGTGTCGATCACGACCGCACCCTCCGGGCAGACCAGCGGGCCGTCCGTCCGCGTCGAGTCGGAGCGGTCGCGTTCGAGGATGTCGGCAAGCAGGGCGGCCTCGTCGGCGGGCCTGCCATCGGCGCGGAGCTGGTCGGCCCGGCGACCGGCACGCACACGCGCATCGGCATCAAGATAAAACTTCACATCGGCATCGGGGAAGACGATCGACCCCTGGTCCCGTCCCTCGCTCACCAGCCTCGGGTGTTGATTCGCGATGATCCGCTGCTTGCGGACCATGTGCTCGCGGAGCCTGCCGATGCCAGCAAGCGGAGAGACGATCGCCGTGACATCGGCATCGCGGATGCGGTGGTCGATGGGGGTGTCCCAGGCAAGCATGGTCGGCGGGTCGGCCGTCCAGTCAAAGTGCAGATCGGCAGAGGCGACCTTGGCGACGATGGCCTCGTCGTCAGTCTGGTCGATGCCGTAATCAATCACGATGGCGGCGGCTGCCCGGTACATCGCCCCGGTATCGAGAAAGTCGAGCCCGATGCGCGAGGCGAGCTCCCGAGAGACCGACGACTTGCCGGTGCCCGCGGGGCCGTCGATGGTGATGATGGTGGGGCGGTCGGGGGGCACGATAAAGGCTCGGTGTGTTGGTGTGAGGGTAGTTCGCCCCTCCGGGGCGAGATGGGGGATTGTGGCGGCGCGGTGGACCATAACGCAACCTCGGTTCTCTTCTTTGCACGCGCGGGCGAGACACCCGCGCCACTGATCTCATGCCATGACGGGCACCCGCCCAGCCTAGTCCGGCGAGGACAACGCCGCTTCGAGGGCTTCGCAACTCTGCCTGATACCCAGTGTACCCGCTGTGCCCCGGTAATCGACCGCCAGCGTGCCGTCATACCCGACTGATCTGATCGCCTCGACCATCGCGTCGAGGTCCCAAGGGAGGTGCTCGGGGGCGCTGAGCAGCTCGGCAAGAGCCTCGAGGCCCTCGTCCTCGTTGCCCTCATCGGTGAGCCCGGCTTCCGCAGCCAGATCGACAAACTCGAGCGTCGAGGCCGAGACCGCCCAGGCATAGGGTGCCAATCGACGGAGGTAGGCGATCGGGTCGTCAGTCTCGGCAGCAGTCTGAAAGTCGGGGTAGGTGCCGATGCGGAAGCCCCCGACCCGCTTGATAAGCTCGGTCACGCGGTCGGGGTCTGCGGTGAGCCCCTTGGTCGGGCTGATGAGGATGTTGAGCTCTCGCCGCTCTGCGATCTCGGCAAGCTCCTGGAGCTGATCGATCGCCCGCTCAAAGGTGGCCTTGTCGTCTTCGCCGGTCAGACCGATCGCCAGCGAGTTGCACCCGAGCAGCGCGGCGGCCTCGATCAGCTTGAACGCCCGGCTCAACGCGGGCTCGTGCTGCCTTTTGCGGGAGGCAGCAAGATGGAGCGGCGGCTCGATGAGCACCAGGCACGCACACCCGGCCCGGTCGGCCGCATCTCGGAACTTGCCAAGGGTCGTCCGGTCGGCGCCCTTGAGCAGCGAGGTCGAGACATGCAGCCCGTTGAGCCCGAACTGCTCGCGGACCGCACGAGGGGCCTCGAGCAGCCCGCCGGGGGAGAGGCTCTTGACGACAGCCGGGGTTGCGAGAGTCATGGTCAGCAGCATGGTTGGGGTACCCCTCCGCGATCGGCACACACTGTACCCGCATCGTACAGCCTCGGTGGGCTGCTGCTGTTTCAGTAGGGTGGGTGAGACACCCACCCCACTGTTCTGGCCTCTCTCCTAAAAAAAGACGAGCGGCGCGAGCGCCGATCGTCCGGAGGGGAGAAAGCCGGATTGCTCCGGCACCGACAAGATACAGAGAGTGGGGTGCTGTGTCAAGCCGGGAATCATGAGCGATGGGGCCACCCCGGGATTGGTGACTTCTGCCTAGTATCTCAAATCCCGACGGGCCTCGCTTTTGGCGGCTTCCCACCAATGTCCATACAGCACAAGGTTCAACTCCATGACAACCCCTGATGACCGCGTCTATGCAGAATCACACGAATGGCACATGGTCGATGGCGAGATCGTCACCATCGGTCTCTCGCAGTTTGCGGTCGACCAGCTTACTGATGTGACCTTTGTCGAGATGCGAGAGGTTGGGTACACCTTCGAGACCGGGGATGCCATCGGGGAGGTCGAGAGCGTCAAGACCACCAGTGATGTCTACCCGGCTGTGGGTGGCGAGATTGTCGAGGTCAATGCCGCGGTCATTGAAGACCCGAGCCTGCTCAACAGCGATCCCTACGGCAAGGGTTGGCTTGTCAAGATCAAGGTCAGCGACGACAGTGGGCTTGCAAGTTGTGTTGACGCAACGACTTACGACGCGAACAACGGCTAATCCCGGTCGAGTGTGCGGGCGATTTTCACGGCCTTGCGATGGGTGCGCCACCGTTGAAATGATGCTGAGGTCCCGAGCAGAAGAAAGGCTGCCCCAAGCCCAACTCCCGGGACCGCGAGCCCGACAATCGCAGCCTGGTTGTCAAACCAGAGCTTGGCGCACACCCCGAGCCCAACAAGCACGAGCCCGCCAAACCTCGGAAAGACCCACGCAAGCAGGACCGGCACAAGCACGATCGACCCCGAGGCAACCCCGAGGAGGGTTTCGTGCCAGTTCTGGTCCCAGACCACGCTTGCGGTAAATGCGATCCACCCGGCAGCCCAGACCAACGCAATAGCCCGGCACGCCAAGAGTCCCAGGCGGGTCAAGCCCCGTGAGTGGTTTGGGCGCATGCGGCCGGGGTTGGGCAATCGGGCTTTCATACGAGATAGCATATACTAACTTTGGGATTTTCGGCTGCGGTCTTTCATCCGGTGCTGCTTGGTGTAGCATTCGTCTATGGCTGCACGACCCAGTTCAAGCATGGAACGCCGCCCGGCAAGCCGACGCTTCGGGATGTACTTTCTCGGCGTGGGGATCGGGTTAGTGCTGGTCGGGATTCTGTTTAGTGCGCGCAGGGTGATGGTGCAGCCGGGGCCGACGGCACCCGAAGTCCCCGCGCTCAACGAACCAGCTCCCTGAGTGATTTTTATTGGGCATGATGTGTGGAATGGGTTGTGGATGAAATACGCTACAGACCGTATCCCTAACCTGGATCGCTCGGGCTAGCATCCGTGTGGAGAGAGATCGAGCATGACCACACCCGGCCCCGCCCTCAGCCCCAGACAACGCCCACGCCCATCCAGAAAGACCGGGACGACTCCCGACAAGCCCTCGCAGATGACCGAACCAAAGCCCAAGAAAAAAAAGCCAAAGTCCAAGGCCTCGTCGTCCAGGGTCTCCCCGACCAAAGCCGGGGCTGCGAGCAAGGGTGCGCGTGCGCGGAGCGGTGCAGGGCGAGCATTGGTAAAGTCGATCCGCGTGCGCGGGGCTCGCGAGCACAACCTCAAAGATATTGATGTCGAGATTCCGCGCGACCAGCTCATCGTCATCACGGGGCTTTCAGGTTCGGGCAAGAGCTCGCTCGCGTTTGACACGATCTTTGCTGAGGGACAGCGGAAGTACATGGAGTCGCTCTCGGCGTACGCGAGGCAGTTTCTCGACCAACTGAAAAAACCGGATGTCGATGAGATCGAGGGCATCCCGCCGACGATCGCCATCGAACAACGATCGGCGAGCAGCAATCCGCGATCGACGGTCGCGACGACGACCGAAATCTACGACTATCTGCGGCTGCTCTATGCCCGCTGTGGCACGCCCTATTCGTGGGCCCCGAAGCGGACAAAGAAAGATGGGACGATCACCGCGCGGTCGGGCATCCCCATTACCGCCACGGCTGCCAGCCAGATCGTGGACCGGGTTATGGGTTTCGGTGCCACTGGGAGCCGGGCCACCAGGATGATGATCCTCGCGCCGGTCATCCGCGGCATCAAAGGCCACCACAAAGAGATTATCGAAAAACTCCACCGTGACGGCTGGGCGCGTGCGCGCGTCAATGGCACGATCATCGACCTCCGCGATGCGCTCACAACGGGCGGCGACAATCCGCTCAACCTCGGCAGATACGAAAAACACACGATCGAAGCGGTTGTCGATCGGCTCGTGCTCGATCCCGAATCCCGTCAACGCCTCGCCGAGTCGATCGAGCAGGCGCTGCGGCTCGGTGACGGCTCGGTCATCGTGAGCGTCGAGGAGGACACTCCGCTACAGAGCCCTGAGCGCAAGCGACGGGTTCCCGCTTCGGGCATCCAGGATGAAAGCAAACCTGTCGCTTGCGCTCAGGGCTCTGATGGAGGCTGGACCGACCACGCCTTCAGCGAAAAGTTTGCTGACCCCGAACACCCCGAGTATTCGCTCGAAGAGCTCTCCCCCCGGTTGTTCAGCTTTAACTCTCCCTTCGGCGCATGCAAGACCTGCCACGGCCTTGGCAACCTGCTCGAGTTTGATGAAGAGCTGGTCATTCCCGACGACTCGAAAACTCTGGCTGAGGGCGCGGTCCGGGCGTGGGCCAAGAATGGGCCGGTGCGGGCCTGGTTTAACCGTAAACTCCGCAAGTTCTGCAAAAACACCGGTGCCTCGTTCAGCCAACCCGTCAAGGAGTTCACCGCAGCCCAGCGCAAGGTGCTGCTCTATGGCGAGGAGGGATCGAGCAAGCCCAAACGGGCGACCGGCCGAAGGTCCCGGGCTTCGCAGCACTTTGAGGGGGTCATCCCCAATATCACCAGTTGGTGGGAATCGACGGACAACCCCTCGGTCAAGGAATGGCTCAACGGCTTCATGTCGCAGCGGGCGTGTGCCGAGTGCCACGGCGATCGGCTGCGGATCGAGGCGCTGCATGTGCAGATCGAGAGCACGCACAAGGCCGACATCGCCAAAGCCCACTCGGCAACCGTCATCGGACGGCCGCGCTTCGACGGCACGATGCTCAACATCGCCGAGCTTGGCAGGCTCAATATCAATGATGCGGTCGCCTTCATCGAAGGGCTCGCACTGAGCAAAGAGCAGGAACGGATCGCTGAACCCATCATCCGCGAAGTCGGCAATCGGCTGCGGTTCCTCACCAGCGTCGGGCTCGAATACCTCTCGCTCGACCGCAAGACGGCAACCCTCTCCGGCGGCGAGGCGCAGCGCATCCGCCTGGCCTCGCAGGTCGGGAGCGGGCTCGTCGGGGCCTGCTATGTGCTCGATGAGCCGACGATCGGGCTGCACCAACGCGACAACGATCGGCTCATCCGCACGCTCCGCCACCTCACCGACATCGGCAACACCGTCATCGTCGTCGAGCACGATGAGGACATGATCCGAGCGGCTGACCATGTGCTCGATATCGGCCCCGGGCCGGGGGTACATGGCGGCGAGGTCGTCGCGCAGGGCACCGTCGCGCAGGTCTGCAAGGTCAAAGCCTCGATCACCGGCGACTACCTCGCAGGCAGACGCGAAATCGAAATACCCCAAAAACGCCGAAAGATGAGCGAAAAAGAGGCGATCGTCGTCAAGGGCGCGCGCGCCAACAACCTCAAAGGCATCGATGTCACGATCCCCCTCGGCGGGTTCGTCTGCGTCACCGGCGTCTCGGGATCGGGTAAGAGCACGCTTGTCAATGACATCCTGCTGCAGGCGACCCGCAAGCACCTGCTCGGCACCAAGGTCATCCCCGGTGCGCACACCCGAATCAACGGCTTGCACCGTATCGACCGCGTGATCGAGGTGGATCAGTCCCCCATCGGTCGCACGCCACGGAGCAACCCGGCGACCTATACCGGCTTCTTCGATGATGTCCGCAAAATCTTCACCCAGACCAAAGAGTCGAAAATCCGCGGCTACAAGCCGGGACGGTTCAGTTTCAATGTCCCTGCCAAAAACGGCGGCGGGCGGTGCGAGGCGTGCCAGGGCCAAGGACTCAAAAAAATCGAAATGCACTTCCTGCCCGATGTCTATGTCGAGTGCGAGATCTGCGAAGGCAAGCGGTACAACCGTGAGACGCTCGAGGTGACCTATCGCGGCAAGAACATCGCTGATGTGCTGGGCATGACGATCGAGGAAGCGTGCAGCTTCTTTGAAAACCATCCGAAGATCGTGCGGTTTGTGCGCTGCTTGCACGATGTCGGGCTCGATTACATCACGCTCGGCCAGCCGAGCACGCAGCTCTCGGGAGGCGAGGCACAGCGGGTGAAGCTGGCGACAGAACTGGGAAAAGGTGTCCGCCACGACGGCACGGGCACCGGCGAACGCACACTCTACATCCTCGACGAACCCACAACCGGGCTGCACTTTGAGGACATCCGCAAGCTGATCGCGGTGCTGAATCGTCTGGCCGACGCGGGCAACACGCTGGTGGTGATCGAGCACAACCTCGATGTCATCAAGTGCGCCGACTGGGTGCTCGATCTGGGCCCAGAGGGCGGCGACGCGGGCGGCTCCCTGGTCGCCGCTGGCACGCCGGAGCAGGTGGCGAGGACAAAAGGGAGCTATACAGGAGAGTATCTACGCCCATTGCTGAATGGGTAAGCTTCTACGGCACAACATCGCGCCCCGCGACACCATCGACAGTATGCATACCGTATATTCCGATCTGGAAGACTGCGCCTTTCCACGGGCCTTCCCCTTTGAGCACCGGTTCGGCGCACTGTGCGGGGTTCCGATGCTGAGCGCTCCCATCCACCATGCCAAGCCCGACAATTTTCGTCAATGGCGACCTTACCCACGGGACCGTCTCGACTACCTCGGAAAACAGTGCCTTGGCGGACGGGAACACAACTTCAGAACGACGAACCGCTCGCCATTGGGCTGGCCCGGTGCGGGTTTCGAGACGCGAGAATCGAGTATCCGCAAAGAAACTGGCTGAATAATAGTAACTACAAATATGAGTGGTCGTGGGTGCCAACTGCGATGGATGTGGAGCTAGATCGTTATAATAATCTGCAGCGAGAGCGACCGGCCATCGGAAGTGACTATCGAAGTACCGACACGGGATCTTCGTTCCGCGATACTCTAGTTCAACGATTTTGCGAGGATTCGTGAAATATGGAAAGTACTCATCGTATGATTGCGCATAGCTACTGAAGATCATCACATGCGAGCGAAGCTTGCTCAGCGAGATCGCCCGCCTAGCTTGCTGCCGTGCATGATACAGTGCTGGGGCGACGAGAGCAACAAGCGTACCCATGATTGCAACCACCACGATGATTTCTATCACCGAGAAAGCGGCCTTCCTTTGACCCATGGGATTACTCCATCACTCGGTTTAGTCCATTGGTATTGCATATAGGCGAACCCAATACCGCAAATATGAGCATCGCGATCAACATGATATTTCTCAAGAATACCAATCCAGCTGATTCGAGGAAAGGACGGCTGGGTAATACACCGAAGCATCCACATCGTGGAGTACCATTGACTATCGACTCAACCGCATACGCAGTTGTCACCACTCCAAGAGCTACTGCGGTCGCTGAGTACACCAATCGGCGGGGAGCCTTGGCGGCCCAAGCCACGACCAGCATCACCTCAAACACTGGAACCCCAACTGTGAGCGGAAGAATCAACCAAGGGGGAAGTATTGACCAAGTCTTGATCGCATCGGCAAACTCATCAAGGTCCAGCAGCTTGAGCAGAGCTGCGGTACCGATCACAATCATCACCACCCCCCCCACTTGTGGCAGCCAACTTTGCTCGTAGTTGTGTCGGCATTTAGACTGGGCCGCCTCCGCCACCGGGAGCTGGATTGCAGTTCTCGCCTAGGAGTGTCACCTGGTTGGCCAACACTTGGTCGGTGCCTGACCAAGTATCTATCGAACACTCCCCATTGGAATCGATCTTCCCGATCGTCCTAGAGCACACCGTCTGGTAGCTAGAGTCCGTTTTTGTCTTGCCGGATTGAGTCTCTGAATTCACCGCTTGATTCACCGTGACATCTGTTTCTGTCGAATAGATACATTGATCGGGAGTAAACTCGCACTCCGAAAATCCGCACCCCTCGCCGACAGGATCCAAGTGGTAACAGAACTCAGCGGCCAAGGCAAGGCTCGTCATACTCACGAGACCACAGAGCATAGAAGTGATTCGTCGTGTGTTTGTCATCTGGTGTATACTCCTCATGTTGTTTCTTCCTACCTCGTACCACGCAGGCGCCACCACGCAACGGCGCAAACTGCCCCGACTATGACAATCCAACCAATGTAACGGAGTGTTCGTTTGGAATCTTCCGGCACACTGCCCGGGAGCGACTGCACTTCAATGGTATCCCCTCGTGTGATCGTTATTGTTTCCCTCCCCGGCCTTGCGTCGGTCACTATGAGTGGCGATGCGGCATCCCGAATCGGATCGGGGTGACTCTCGTCTGGCAGCTTGGCCACGGACTCAAATGGGACTCGTGGATCGATAGTGTGCGCTGCGTGTAAGGTTTTTCGAGACCGCAGGATTCCATTCTCATCATAGGTTTCAACTATGTGCGCAACAGAACGCCCAAAGTACTCGTCGTACTGCCACTCAAGAAACCGGCGCTGCTTATCGACGACGGTCAGCATGGTGCCAGACTCGATCAACTCGATTCGATCAACCAGCAAATCTGTGCCATCAACATATCCGTGGAGCTCCTTGACCCGGGTAGCATCATCGTTGGCTATGCGTGCTACCCAAGAGCCATCGAACTCCCTCGCCGCAGTGAGAGGTTTGTATTGTATAGGCGTGGTCGATTCGTAGCCCAGCCCGCCCAACACGAACTCGACGACCGTCCTGCGGAGTGCAACCCCTTCTCTCCAATGGTCATACCGCTCGTGGGAACCAGACGGCTCGGCCAGCACCATAGACTCTGGCGTTCGCCGCCATGCGATGTTCTTGGTCACCACGGTGTCGCGGAAACTATTCGCTGTATCTTGCGGGGAATCACGAGTGAGCCGCCAACCCTTATCCGTCCACCATGCACGAATATCGGTTCGCAATACACCGCCCCACTCCAACTGTTCGCGTTTGCGTTCATACTCCTGCCAAAGCGGGTGTTGCGGGTGTCCTTCAATCTGTGTCCAAAGTTGTTGGACATCATCCTCCGTGGTATCGAAGAATATTTCAATTGTATATTCAATATAGGTGTTGTCAGGTATCTTCCAAGAAGCAGCCTCGGCCCATTGGCTTTCAAACCAGGCAAGGTCAGTGGAAGGTTGGGCGGACACGACTGCCGAGGATGTCAGCACCAAGAACCAGAGCGATGCCCTTTGCCACACTGCGACACACTGCGTGCGATAAGCCGAACATGCTGACGACTCCGGAGGACTTCCATGCTTACAGATTATTGGACCTTTGTGAGGCTGTCAAGAGGAATCTCTGACTTTTGTGAGCAACAGAACGCTCCCGACTCTACTCTTGGTTCTGTTGAGTCTAAGTCTACGGGCATGAGGCTTCGTTACGGCTACGCGAATACACTCTTTGAGTCTATGCTGACATTCTGGACACGCGGCTCGGAATTCCGTGCCGCCAGAGCATTCCCTCGGAGCCCCCATGCCCAAGCGAACCGACATCCAGACCATCCTGCTGATCGGGTCGGGGCCGATTGTCATCGGGCAGGGGTGCGAGTTTGACTATTCGGGCACGCAGGCGTGCAAGGCTCTCCGCGATGAGGGCTACCGGATCGTGCTGGTCAACTCCAACCCCGCGACGATCATGACCGACCCGGCCTTTGCCGACCGGACTTATATCGAGCCGATCACGCCCGAGGCTGTCCGCAAAATCATCGAAAAAGAGCGCAGCCTGGGCATGCCCATCGACGCGCTCTTGCCGACGATCGGGGGGCAGACCGCCCTCAACTGCGCCTGCGAGCTGGTCGATAACGGCACGCTCGCCGAGTTCGGGATCGAGATGATCGGGGCGGATCGGGAGGCGATCCACAGGGCAGAAGACCGCGAGGCGTTTCAGAAGGTCTGCGATGCGGCTGGGCTCAAGACGCCTCCCGCCCACCGGGCCACCACGATGGAACAAGCCGAGGCGGCCCTCGACAAGTTCGGCCTGCCCTCGATCATCCGCCCGGCCTTCACCCTCGGCGGCTGGGGTGGCGGCATCGCCTACAACCGCGAGGAGTTTGCCGAGCTGGTCCGGCGGGGGCTCGCTGCCTCGATGATCGGGCAGGTGCAGATCGACAAGTCCCTCATCGGCTGGAAGGAATATGAGCTCGAAGTCGTCCGCGACAAAAAAGACAACTGCGTCGTCGTCTGCTCGATCGAAAATATCGACGCGATGGGCGTCCATACGGGCGATTCGATCACCGTCGCCCCCGCCCTCACGCTGACCGACAAGGAATACCAGGCCCTCCGCGATGCGGCTCTGGCGATCATGCGGGGGGTCGGCGTCGAGACGGGCGGCTCCAATGTTCAGTTTGCCGTCAACCCCGACCCCCAAGACGGCAAGTTCGAGTTCGTCGTCGTCGAGATGAACCCGCGGGTCAGCCGAAGCTCGGCGCTGGCGAGCAAGGCGACCGGCTTTCCCATCGCCAAGATCGCGGCCAAGCTGGCGGTCGGGTACACGCTCGATGAGCTGCGCAACGACATCACCGGCACGACCAGCGCCTGCTTTGAGCCGGCGATTGATTATGTCGTGACCAAGATCCCCCGATGGACCTTCGAGAAGTTTCCCGAAGCAGACGAAACGCTGACGACACAGATGAAATCCGTCGGCGAGGTCATGGCGATCGGGCGCACCTTCAAGGAAAGCTTCCAGAAGGCGATCCGCTCGCTCGATGTCAAACGCTTCGGCTATGGGCTCGACCGCAACGACAAGTGGCTCGCTGCGATGCGGGCGGTCGAAGAGCAGCAGCTTGTGCTCGACTTCTCGCCCGGCGCAACACCCGGCACAGGCTCGATCAGCGAAACAGGCCTGCGCACCGCCGATGGCCAACCGATCGAGTGGCCGATCCCGATCGACAAGCTCACCCGCAAGCTCACCGTCCCCAGCCAGGGGCGGATTTACTTCATCCGGTATGCGCTCAAGATGGGCTGGAGCGTCGACCGCGTGAGCGAGCTGACCCGTATCGACCCCTTCTTCATCGACCAGATGGCCCAGCTTGTCGAGTTTGAGGAGACGCTCTGTGCGTACGGCTCGCTTGAGGAGCTGCCGCGAGAGGTCTTCTTTGCAGCCAAGCAGCTCGGCTACTCCGATGCGCAGCTGGCCAACCTCTATCTGCGCACGATCAAATCCGAAACGATCCTCGAGGTCCGCGCCCGCCGCAAAGAGCTTGGTATCGAGCCGGTCTTCAAGCTGGTCGATACCTGCGCTGCCGAGTTTGCGGCCATCACGCCGTACTACTACTCGACCTACGAGATGCCCGTTGATCGACTCGAAGAGAGGCATCAAGGCACCGAGGCATCAAGGCATCAAGATGGGACGGCTGCCGAGCCCTCGATGCCTTCTGCTGACGATGAAATCGCACGCACCGACATCCAAAAAGTCATCATCCTCGGCGGTGGCCCCAACCGCATCGGCCAAGGGATCGAGTTCGACTACTGCTGCGTTCACGCGGCGTTAGCTGCCCGCGAGCTGGGCTACGAAAGCGTGATGATCAACAACAACCCCGAGACGGTTTCGACAGATTACGACACGAGCGACCTGCTTTTCTTTGAGCCTTTGACGCTTGAGGATGTGTTGAATGTTGTCGAGCGGCTCGCCGGTGGCCCGGCTCTCCGAGCCGGGTGTGAGAGCGGCGTCCCAAATCTTGACCAGCAGACACACGGCTCGGAGAGCCGGGCCA
>JAJRZG010000308.1 GCA_024275365.1 Planctomycetota bacterium
CCCAGTTCCCCATTCCTCCTGCCTTCACTCAGCGTAACTCAGCGTCCTCTGCGGTGAAAAGAGTTTTCTCAATCTCGCCGGGGCTTGCGCTTCTTCTTTGTCGGTCGCACGCCGGGCATGCCCGCCTTCTTGCTCCGCGACCCGCCCCGGCCCTTGAGCGTGTTCTCGATCTCGGTACGGGTGAGGAGGAGAGGGGGGTAGTTGCCAGCAAGCGCGGGAGTGATCGGACCGAGGGGGGTGGGAGAAGGGGGAGAAGAAGAGCCCTCTCCCACGGGGCCCTTCTCAGGGGTACGCGGGAGAGGGGGCAAGGCGGCGGCGCTGGCGGCCTCGGTGTGCTCCTGCATGTGCGCTTCGAGGAGCTTGCGGACACTCACGGCTTGGTCGCGCAGGTCGGCAGCCTTCTCGAAGGCCATCTCGTCGGCGGCGGCGAGCATCTCGTCTTCGAGCATAGTAAGCAAGGCTGCGGCGTCGATCTTGTCTTCGCCGATGACGACGGCCTCGCGGGCGCTGCGGCGGGCTTGCAGCTCGCCCTCGATACCCCGGCGGATATCCTTCTCGATCGTGCGGGGTGTAATGTTATGTTTGGTGTTATACGCAACCTGCTTGACACGGCGGCGTTCGGTCTCGTCGATCGCCTTCTGCATCGAGGGGGTGACCTTGTCTGCGTACAGAATCACCTTCGCCCCGGCGTTGCGGGCGGCCCGGCCCATCTGCTGGATGAGGCTGGTTGCGGATCGTAAGAATCCCTCCTTGTCGGCATCAAGGATGGCGACGAACGAGACCTCGGGCAGGTCGAGCCCCTCGCGGAGGAGGTTGACGCCGACGAGGACATCGAAGTCCCCGGCGCGGAGGTCGGTGAGGATGGTGATGCGTTCTAAGGTTTCGATCTCGCTGTGCAAGTAGCGCACGCTGAGGCCCTGCTGATCGAGGTAGCTGGCGAGGTCTTCGCAGAGACGCTTGGTGAGGGCGGTGACGAGCACCCGCTCGTTGCGGGCGATCCGCTCGCGGCACTGTTCGAGGAGGTCCTGCACCTGGCCGGTTGCGGGCTTGATCTCGATCACGGGGTCGAGCAAGCCGGTGGGACGAATGACCTGTTCATGCACCACGCCTCCGACGCGCTCGAGCTCATACGGCCCGGGGGTTGCCGAGACATATAAGGTTTGCGGCACGATCGTCTCGAACTCCTCGAAGCGAAGCGGGCGGTTGTCGAGGGCAGCGGGGAGACGGAAGCCGTGATCGACGAGGACGGACTTGCGGGCAAAATCGCCGTTATACATGGCGCGGATCTGGGGGACGGTGACATGCGATTCGTCGATGATGAGCAGCCAATCGCGGTAGTTGGGGCGGGAAGACTGGGTGGATGAGGGGGAGGCATCAAGGCATCGAGGCACCGAGGCATCGAGGGAATCGGTGCCGGTCTTCTCTTGGTGCCTTGGTGCCTCGGTGCCTCGGTGCCTCTCTGCTGGTGGAGCAAAGTCGAAATAGTCGAGCAGTGTGTAGGGCCGTTCGCCGGGTGATCGGCCGTCGAAGTAGCGGGAGTAGTTCTCGATGCCGGAGCAGAAGCCGACTTCTTCGATCATCTCAAGATCATACTTTGTACGGGCGAGGAGGCGCTGGGCCTCAAGCAGTTTACCTTGGCTGCGTAGCTCGAGCACGCGGGCGTCGAGGTCTGTGCGCATCTTTGCGAGTATCGGCTCGAGTTCATCTTCGGGCATCACATGGTGAACTGCGGGGAAGAGGAAGAACTGGCGTTCTTCGGCAAGCAACTCGCCGCTGGTGGGGTTGATGAGGTCTACGCGCTCGATCTCGTCACCGAAGAGCTCGATGCGGACGGCAAAGCGTTCGTAGGCGGGCCAGACCTCGATCGCATCACCCCGGACACGGTATCGGCCACGCTTGAACTCGATATCGGTGCGCTGATATTGCATCGTGTTGAGGGCAAGGAAGAAGTCGCGTCGATTGATCGTACTGCCCTTGGTGATAGTAAGAACACGCTGCGAATAGGCGATGGGCGAGCCGAGCCCGAAGATACACGAGACCGATGCAACCACGATCGTGTCGCGTCTGCCGAGGATGTTACTTGTCGCTGCCAGGCGGAGCATATCGAGGTCGTCGTTTCGGCTGGCATCTTTTTCAATATAGATATCGCGGGCGGGGAGGTAGGCCTCGGGCTGGTAGTAATCGTAATAACTCACAAAGTAGTTGACACTGTTGTCGGGGAAGAACTCCCGCAACTCTTCATAGAGCTGGGCGGCGAGGGTCTTGTTGTGGCTGATGATGAGGGCGGGCTTGTTGAGGGCGGCGATGGTGTTGGCCATCGTGAAGGTCTTGCCGGTGCCGGTCGCTCCCAGAAGGCAGGTCGCGGGGCTCCCCGCGCGGATATCCCGCACAAGCCCCTCGATGGCAGTTGGTTGATCGCCCATGGGGGTGAAGGGGGCACGGAGTTGGAAACGGTTTTGGGGTGGCATGGGGGATGGTAGATGTGGGGGTGAGAGGGTGAGGGGGTGATTTGGGTTTATGCTTGTGGATTGGTCCAACTTGAGCCACAGGAGGGGCAGATGCGATAGCCCTCGGTATCGGGATCGAGGAGATCGGTCGCACAGGATGCACACAGGTTTTCTTCGGTACAGACCGCTGCCACGCGACGGGCGGTGATGCCGAGTTCGCCGCCGAGTGTCCCCGCCAGCATGAGAAGGAGGATCACCACGCCGCACGACCACAGGACGCGAAACCCCATCAACGCAGCTTCTTCGGTAGTCTCTGCATCGGGCCAATGCAGGAAGAGCCACAGCAATGCAGCAGCAAGCAACACCCCGATTGTGAGCCGAAGCCAGAGTGTTGGTTGGCGGATTGCGGCGCGGAGTTGTCTGCAACGCTCTGCACCGAGTTCAGTACGGCGTTGGCGACCGACAGACACGAGGAACGAGTCCAGCTGTCGGCAGAGCATGTTGTGCGAGTCGGTCATTATTCTCGGGCGAAGCAGCCTGAAGCGCATTGCCAGCGTGGGCTTGGGGGCGAGCGGGCGCTTTGGCGGCTCCCAGTGGGCGCGGGTGATTCGCCCGTGGTGCCATGCGCTGGCGCACTCGGGACACACGAAGCAGCCGTCGTCTTCGGCTTCGAGCCCCCGCAGCGAATAGCCGCACTTGCCACAGATGCCGTGGGCGATGATCGTCGCGCCGAGTGCCCGGCCGATGCGTCGCCTGGCGAGTCCCCTGTCGGCCATCGTGACAGCCACGAGGACGAATACCACGAGAAGCAGGGAGGGGATGCCGCCCATCATGCCGCCGAAGATGATGAGCGTGCCCGTGATGCCGAAGAGGAAGGCAACATTCAGCACAATGACAAACAGGAACCGCTC
>JAJRZG010000309.1 GCA_024275365.1 Planctomycetota bacterium
ACCAGCAGCAGCACCTCACCGCGACCTCCCCATCGTTCTGTGCGTTCGATCATCTCGCCAAAGCCGCTGACGATGCCCGGCTGTGGCGGGTTCTGGTGGTCAACAAAGAACGGCACATCGCTCCCCAGCCTCGCGCCAAGCTCCCGGAGCTTCTCAAGCCCCAACTCCAAGCCCCACGCCCGTTCGATGCCAACCAGGGCCGCCGCTGCATCGGATGACCCACCACCGAGCCCCCCGCCCGTCGGGATGCGTTTTGTCAGCACAAACCGGGTCGGCAGCCGTCGCCCGATATGCCCCTCGACCGCCAGGAGTGCCCGCCATGCCAGGTCGCGCTCCAGAGGCCAATCAATCAGCCCCGCCCGGGGCGCATCAGCCGCCCATCGCGCACTCCAGGTCGAGGCTGCCCCCCGAGCCAGTGGCTCAACGAGCACCTCATCGGCCAACTCGAGCCCGTGCATCCAGGTGCAGATGCGGTGCCATCCCGCTCGCGCCGACCCCGCTGGCTCTGGGGGTGCCAGCGCCAGAGCGAGGTTTACTTTCGCATATGCTTGGAGTCGCAGTGCCGTCATCGTGACAGACCATATCATCCTTCGGAGGTTCCCCGATGCTTGTTCACGATCTTGTTGACGCGATGGAGCGGATTGCCCCCCTGGAGCTGGCCGAGGAATGGGACCGCGTCGGCCTCCAGGTCGGCTCAAAGGACGCAAAGCTCACCGGCCCGGTGCTGCTGACGATCGACCTGACCGAGCCCGTCATAGACGAGGCGGTCGCCATGGGGGCAAGCGCGGTCATCAGCTACCACCCGCCGATCTTTGCCCCCCTCGACGCCATCACCGACGCCACGCCCAAAGAGCGGATCATCCTGACCGCTGCCCGAGCCGGGGTAGCGATCTATTCACCCCACACCGCCCTCGATGCCGCAGTCGGGGGCGTGACCGACTGGCTCTGCGAGGGGCTCAGTGGCGGCGAGCCGGGCAAGATCGCCGGCGACTGCCGAGCGCTCCAGCCCCACCCCGAAGGCATCGACTCGCCCGAGGTCAAGATCGTCACCTTCGTCCCCGAGCAAGATATCGAGGCTGTCCGCAACGCCCTGGCCTCTGCGAGTGCGGGGCGGATCGGCGAATACTCGCTCTGCTCATTCAACACCAAGGGCACCGGCACCTTCCTCGGCTCTGAAAAATCCAACCCCGTCGTCGGCGAGGCGGGCACGCTCGAATCGCTCGCCGAGTGTCGGCTCGAGATGGTCTGCCCCCGTCGGGCTCTTGCGCTCGCACTCCAGACCCTCCGTCGATTCCACCCCTATGAAGAAGTCCCGGTCGATGTCTACGACCTCGCGCCAAAGCCCCGGCGGAGCATCGGCGCAGGCAGAAGGCTCGTCCTCGATCAGCCAGTCACCATGAGCACACTCGCCGAGCGCCTCCGCTCGTTCCTCGGCACCGCCCGCGTCCAGATCGGACCGACCGGCAAGCAGGACGCGACCGTGCGCACACTCGGCGTCGTGCCCGGCGCTGGTGAATCACTCGCCCCACTGGCAGCACACGAGGGCTGCGAGGCGTTCATCACCGGCGAGATGCGACACCACCAGGTCCTCACCGCCATCCACGACGGCATGCTCGTCCTTCTCGCCGGGCACACCAACCCCGAACGCGGCTACCTCCCCCGCCTTGCAACCACACTCTGCAACGAACTCCCCGGCATCGAGACCCGAATCTCCCAGGCCGACGCCGACCCGCTGGTGGCGCTGTAGAGCGTCTTCCATCGATGTCTTTCGGACGCCGCCGCTGAGCTTGCGAAGCGTCGGATGGGCTTGGGGATCATTCGGGCACACTCGATCCGACACTTCGGCTGCGTGTGCAGCCTCAGTGTCGGCGTCCAAACACCGCGTGCACAGCCGGGTGCCGTGGCCACAGCTTTGGGTGGCCACGACGGTACCTCCGAGCCGAAATACACCCCTGACACCCCGTTCTCCCACACAAAAAGTTTTTGGATTCCTTGCACCCGGTGCAACTTGTGGTCTGGTGAACTGGTATCCATGATCGTCCGGGCGTCGTGTCCGGCAATGTGTCCGCTGGAAAGAGGCAACCTCATACAAGGAGACGATCATGAAAACGCGCACCACAGACGGCTCCCAGCAGGTTTGTTCGGGGGGGGGATAGGGTATTTCAGCAGCACGGTGTTCCAAACCGTGCTGACAGGTGGTACGGCTCTCCGAGCCGTGCCTTCGCGCTGCGAACAGCAGCGCTGGGAGGAGCGGTGGCAATGGTGGCGTTGGCGAGCCATGCGAATGCACAAAGCGCTGCAGGCCGAGTGCCGGCATACAAACCCCCAAAGCTTGTCGAGGTCGGCAGCTTCCCGTGGGGTGTGGATGTTGCTGATGCGATCGGTGATGATGAAGCCAATGGGTGGGCTCCCGATGGCTTCCCCGATCTTGCAGTGGTTGTCGGGCAGATTGACGCCGGTAGCGCCACCAACGGAGGCGGCGAGTGGGACCAATCTGCATTCAGCCGAGTCATGGTCTACCGGAACACTCAGGTATGGAACTTGGCTGCCGGCCTGACACCGAGCCATGTTATTATTCTCGACGAGTTCAACTCTTACACAATCGCCGCAGATGTGGCTTGGGTTGATATGGACCAAGATAGTCGATTGGATCTGGTCATCTCTGCTACCCACCACTTCGATAATGGAGAGATTCCTTCCGCGTGGGGGGTATATGTCTACCGGTTCAATCAATTACAAAACAAGTTCGAGTTTCACTCCTACCAAGACACACCTCTTCCCGTCCGCAGCCTTGCAATCGCCGATCTCGACGACCAGAACGGCCCCGATGTGCTCGTCACGCCTGATCACATAAACTCTCCAGGCGGTGCAGATCTGGTCTGGCTGATGCACAATGACGGTGCCGGGAATCTGCTCCCCGAACAACCGTATGGCCTTGGTGACACGAGCCAGTATAGTTCTAATGATGTGATCGCTGGTCACTTCGACAACGACCCGGATGGAACCACATATCCAGATTTCATCTCCTCCGCCCAAGGCGATCAGGAGACGATCCTGTTCTCCAATCAAGGTGACGGAACATACGCAAGTGCAGCACTTGGTGCATGCTCCGCGACAGCATTCTGGGATTACGCCAGCGGCCATTTTACCGTCGGCAATCTCTCCAACAATGATATCGCAGCGATAGGGTACGGCGGGGTGGTCTCCATCCTGCACAATAACGCTGCGCAAGGGACATTCTCGTCACAGTGCGGCAACGAACCGAACGACATCTACCTTGATGGCAATGACTACTGCGGCTGCGACCAATCCCCTGCATCGCCTCTTGCCTATGGCATCGCCACCGGCCAACTCAATGGTGGCACAAAGATCGATGTTGTTGCGACCGGGGATTGCAGTGATGTCCGACTCCTGCTCGGCAATGGTGATGGTACATTCGAGTATAACTGCTATGACTACGACACCGGCGCACCGAGGCTGGTGCAGGTGCTGGTCGCAGACATGGACCAGGACGGCTTCAATGATATCGTGAGCATCGGGCGCGGTACCGTTGCAGGTGAAGGTAAGATCAGTATCCTTATCAGCCGGCTGCTTGTGACCACGACCCCATAATCTGAAACTCAACTGTGCCGGAGCAGAAATACTCCGGCATGGTCTATGCACACACACAAGAAAAGAAATAACTATGGAGCTTTCGTTGCTTTATGTCTTGCAACAACTGGTGTCTCGGCCCAAACTGCTGAGTTCATCCCGCTCGGCGTACTCTCCGGAAACCCGGAATTCAGCTCATCGGCCGATATATCAGGTGACGGTTCTTTCATCGTGGGAACGAGCAGCAGTGATGATTCGGGATGGAATGGGGGACTCTCCGAAGCCGTGTTATGGTCTCCAGATAGTACTGCGAGAGGTCTCGGGTTCGCTTCGGGAAGTGATCGCAACAGTCGAGGCTTTGCTATTGCACCTGACGGGAGATGGGTTGTTGGGGAAGACACCTACTCCGCTGTTACCATTGCAATGGCATGGTCTGAGCCCACTGGCATGTTCCTCATAGGCGATTTACCCGGAGGTACTCCTCGCAGCACCGCCACCGGCATCTCAAACGGTGGTCGCGTGGCTGTCGGATATGCAGGCTCAGAGCAGGCGGGTGAGTTCGGAGCAGAAGCATTCCGCTGGACCCCGGACGGTGGTCTCGAAGGCCTTGGATTTCTTGGAAAGAAAGTCAACGGCCGGTACAGCAGTGGCCTCCAGGACATCTCTGCAAACGGGCTTATCTCTGTCGGTGGCAGCACTGCACCCGAGCACAGCCGTGCCCTCACCTGGACAACCGACCTTGGTATGCAAGCCCTCCCCATGCACGATGAGGCATTCATCGATCCCTATCTCGGTGGTGCGAGCGCCAAAGCGATCTCGCACAACGGCGAGTGGATCACCGGACGCATGTCGATGATCGACCCGTCTGGCGACAACGAGTTCATCGATGAAGCCGTGCTCTGGACGCCCGATGGCGAGGTCATCAGGCTCGGTCAACTCTACGACAACAACTGGCGACGGTCCTTCGCGCTCGATGTCTCCAACGATGGCATCGTTGTAGGATGGTCCAACTCGATATTTGGAGGCGATGAGCCATTCATCTGGGATGCCGAGCACGGCATGCGCAACTTCATCGATGTCCTCCTCGACGAATACGGCATCGACACCGCCGCCATGGGGTGGCAAATCAACTCCCTCAGTGCCATCACACCCGATGGCTCGGTCATCGTCGGCACTGGCTTCAACCGCCAGTTCGGCCGCACCGAAGCGTTCATGGTCCGAATCATCCCCGCCCCCTCAACCCTCACCCCCCTCGCCGTCCTCGGCCTGTTCGCCTCCAGACGGAGGCGATACAAACCGAGTGCATGATTAAGCAGAACAAAAAAAGAAGCCCGCTCTCTCAAGCAGGCTCCGGCGAAGAAGACAGCGACAGGCTGCTTCAAGCAGTGTTCGTTCAGTCCAGACTCAGGCAGGCGGGTCGATCGAGTCCACCAGCTTGTCCACAGCAGCATCAAGCCGCTCGGGCGTCACATACCGCCCCGTATCAATCTCAGCCCGGACGCGGTCGATGAGGTTCTGCCTCACCGGGGGGTCCGTATTCTGTCGTGACAGACTCTTTGCCAAACTCGACACCTCCACCTCGTCTACGCCGCGCCTGACAGCCCTGGGCTCGGCGTCTTGGCCTGGCCTTGCTGCTCCGTCAACTTGAGGCCTCGACATCCCCGATGCCGAAGCCCCCCCACCGATTGGTCCTATCTCAGTCATACCGTACACCTCACAAACTCGGGCAATACAATCTCACCCGCTTATTCTCGTGGCCGCATCGCAGCGGCCAGTGCTCCCTCACTCTCTCCTTCTTCGATATCGGTGCTCTGGTGGATCGAGCATAAATACAGACATCTAAATCCGCAATAACCGTAAGTCCTATCTAGATATAGAGTTATACCAAATAACCAGAACCTGGACGCCGGAAGTTTTTTCACACTCGGGGAGTGTGAGGCACCATGCGCAGAACCCGCGCCGCTCTCTGATTCGTACCAATATGAGAGTCTCGATATTCGCGCAACTCTCCTGCCAGCGTTTTAATGAGCCCTCGCGCAAGAACGAACGCAGGAAGCACGCGCCACTGGATCGGCTCCAAAGAACCTAGTGTTGGGTACGGAGGTTTCACCATGTTTGATCGCAACATGAGGCGCTCGGCCCTGCTCGCGGCTCTGGGTATCGGGTTGACCGCCTCAGCAGCTGTGGGCCAGTTCAAGCTCCCAAAGAAGCACAGGTCCAAGCCCCCGGCCCGCACCACCGACCTCGAAGACTTCCGCGATGAGGCCGACAAGGTGCTCGCCCCGATCACCGGCGGCATGTCGCCCCAAGAAGCTGCCGATTCGGCCGGGTTCTGGTCGATCGTGATCGTCGCGTTCACCGGCGACACGCAGGCCGAGGCTGCGACCCTGGGGCTGGTCAAGGCCCGCACCGAGGGCGGGCTCCCCGGTGCCTATCTCGAGAAACGCGACAAGGCAACAGTCATCGCCTATGGCAGGTACGAATCCCCAGACGACCCACGCGCCCAGGACGATCTCGAGATGATCCGGTCGATGAAGACCGAGGGCACTCGGCCCTTCGCATCAGCCCTGCTCACGCCGCCTGCGCCCAAGCACCTGGCGGGCAGCCTGCCCGAACTCGACCTGCGGAACGCAAAGAAGCTCTTTGGGAAGGACAAGGCCCTCTACACGCTCCAGGTTGCGATCTATGGCCGGGGCGACCGCGCACGGGCCAGCAGTGAAGATATCGCTGCGTCCCGCAAGGCTGCTGAGGACGCGGCGGTCATCCTCCGGCGCGACGGCGAGCTGGCGTTTTATTACCACGCTGCCGAGCGGAGCATGGTGACGGTGGGTATCTTCGGCCAGGACGACTACGACCCCCTCAACCGCCCGGGGATCGAGAGCCCCGCGCTGCTGCGAGCGCGCGAACAGCACCCCCTCAACCTGCTCAACGGGCAGGGGATCAGAGAACGCATCCCGGGAGCAAAGGGGAACAGCCCCGAGAACTACCGGCTCCAATCAAGCTCGCTGGTGAGTGTGCCGGAATAGCAGATATCACGAGGTTTTTCGGCGTTTACCATCTTGGCGTGTCGCGCATGTTCTTGTATGAGATCTCACCCCAACCCTGAAGCCAGAGCGGCTCGATCTCGATGAGCACCCAAGTCTCGGCATCAACCAGTTGCCAGGTCATCATGCAGATCAAGCCAAAGGGCGAGCCCTGAGCGGGAGTGATGGTGACATGGACCCGGGTGCGGGCGATGCGGCCACTGGGTCCGATCTCGGCCTGAATCTCGCCGACACGGTGATCTTCGACCTCGTAGATGCTGCGCGAACCGAGGTTCGTTGTCACCCAGTCCATGATGGCATCCTTGCTCCACCCCGATCCCCTGCCGATGGCAAAGAGTCGGGCATCGGGATCGAGTATGCGATCCATCGCCCCGATGTCCACATCTGCAATCGCACCCACTATGGCCCTTGTCCGGGTTTGCACGCGCTCGCGGTTGGTCTGGATGGCTCCAGAAAGAGCGACCAGCGCACCCCCCAACACCACAGCACCCCCCACAGCCACAAGCCCTATCTTTCGCCGATCAAGCCGAGAGGCGATCGCATAGGCAGCTAGCCCCAAGGCGATTGCCATGATCACGGGGGGGATCGGGTTCTCAAACAGCGCGTGCTGGAGCGCAGGGGGGGCGGGAAGGCTGGGCAGCGTCGGGGGCGGAGCGAAGAGATCGAGCTGGGCACGGGCCGTGGAGGACACGAAGAGGGCAAAGACCAAGCAGGCGACAATCGGGTGCAATCGCCCCGTTGCAGACTCCATGGGTGCTCCTGCCCATGGCTGGGGGTTGGAGTGTCTTACGGGCAGCAATGTGGAGGGTTGATGTGCCAAAGGCCGATCCTTTCTGGGTACGCCTTGATGGCGGTATGTGTTTGTACGCCCGCGCGGCGGTAACGGATCTGACCAAACCCCGGAATGCCGCTGCGCACAGGAGTCCGGGCAGGATGCCCACAACGGATAGATCCAGGATGGATACGCAAGTCATGGATACGCAGACAAACCATTCACTCGAGCCACAGCCAGGGCTCTTTGAGCGCAACTGCCGTGCGTTGGCACGCTGCGCACCCGAGACAGCCCGACTGCTCACGAACGCTCTCCCGCGGGCTGATACCCAGTTCATCCTGGCAACCGATGGCACAGTGACAGGGTCCGTCGGCGAGGGGGCAAACCTACGCTGGCTTGCGAGCAGACGACGCCCACTTGATGAAGCCCAGAGGCTCGCTGCCCAGGTCAACCCCGCCGAAGCAGGGGTCGTCGTCATCCAGGGCTTTGGGCTCGGGCACCATGTCCGCCTGATCGCAGAGAAGCTCGGCCGCTCGGGCATCGTGCTGGTCTACGAACCGGATATCGCACTGCTGCGGGCTGTGCTTGAACGGGTTGACCTGACCGGGGTCCTGGAACACACCAATATCGCAGTGCTCACCCAGGCCGACAACGCCGGGCAGATCTCCGAGATGCTGCGCGGGGCAGAGGTCGTGGTCTCGATCGGGGTCAAGATCATCGAGCACGGGCCGAGCATGCCGCGGCTCGGAGAGAGCACCCAGCGGTTTGCCGACACCTTCACCAAGACGATCCGGGCGATCCGAACCAATGTCGTCACGACGCTGATGCAAACCGAAACCTCTATCCGCAACGGCCTCATGAACCTCGACTGGTATGCAAGTGTGCCGGGCATCGCCGAACTCACCGCCTGCGCCCACAGCAGGCCCGCGGTTGTCGTCAGCGCCGGCCCGAGCCTCCACAGAAACATGGACCTGCTCGCCAAGCCCGGCGTGCGAGACAGGGTGGTCATCATCGCGGTGCAGACCGTCCTCAAGCAGCTGCTCGATGCGGGAATCAAGCCACACTTTGTAACATCGCTCGACTATCACGAGATCAGCCGACGGTTTTATGAGGGGCTCACCGCTGAGAGTGTCGAGGGCGTAACGCTCCTCGTCGAGCCCAAAGCAAACCCGGCGATCCTCGATGCCTATCCCGGGGCGATCCGGTGTGTGCATGACAAGATTCTCTCGACGGTGCTCGGGGCGGGGTTTGTCCATGACGGCTGCGAGATGACCCCCGGCGCAACGGTCGCGCACATGGGCTACACACTCGCAAGGCACATGGGCTGCGACCCGGTGATCCTGATCGGGCAAGACCTGGGATTCACCGACGGGCAGTATTACGCGCCTCACGCAGCCATCCACGACACCTGGGCCGGGGAACTCAACGAGTTTAACACCCTGGAAATGATGGAGTGGCAGCGGGTCGTCCGCAACCGCGCCCACCTGCACCCCACAATCGATCACCTCGGCAGGCCCGTCTATACCGACGAGCAGATGTCGGCCTACCTCGTGCAGTTTGAGCGGATGTTTGCCGCAGATGCCGAGCAGGGACGCACGACCATCGACGCGACCGAGGGCGGCGTCGCAAAGCAGCACGCCGAGACGATGACGCTCCACGACGCCCTGGCAACCTATGCGCCCCATGATGCCCTCCCCCTCGACCTGCCGCCCACCAGGGCCGAAGACGAGCTGCACAGCCTGACCGCCCCCCGGGTTGCAGATCGGCTCGCGCAGCTCGGGCATGGCGTGGCGCGCGTCGGTGCGATCAGCCGAAACTCGGTCACCATGCTGCGCGACATGCTCGCAGCTCATGGCGACCACACCCGCGTCAACAAACTCATCGCCAAGGTCCAGGCGTGCGGCGAAGAGGTCCAGGCGATCTTGCCCGCCTTCCAACTCGTGCAGCACCTCAACCAGACCGGGCAGTTCAAGCGGTATAAAGCAGACAGGACACTCCACCTCGACGATTCTCTCTCGCCGATGGAGCGCCAGAAGCGTGAGATCGAACGCGATATCGTCAATATCGAATGGCTCATTGAGAGTGCTGCCCAGCTCGGCAAGCTGCTCGAATCGGCGCAGCACGCGATGCGGGGTACAGCACCCAAGCTCACCCGAGACCCCGAAGAGCACGGCACCTCCGAAACCACCGCCAGCAACGGGAAACCAACCCGCCAGCGCGTCGCAGCCATCATCGCGGTAGACACCCAGCGCGGCGGGCTCGGCACCGTCCGCAACCTTGCCTGGCCTCTCACAGACGGGCTCAACGCCCTGCAGCTGACACTCTCACGCCTCAGCCGGTGTGAGGGGCTCGACCGCATTGTGCTGCTCTCTGAGCACCCAGACCGCGTGCGAGCGATCGTCGGCGACGAACGCCGTATCCGGGGCTCGTGGGGCAATGCTCCCGCGATCCAGATCGAGCACACAGACACCCACCCCCTCGGCGACCGCAGGCACGGCGTGGCTGCGGCCCGCGCCTTTGCTGCCGACTGCTGGCGAGGCGGGCTCTGTGGCATGACGGTCTGGGATGAGGCCTTTGACCCGACAACGACCGATGCCATTCTCGATCGCCTCGGGCTCGATGCAGCGGTTGTCGTCGGGGCCGACTGGGCGATGATCGACCCGGGCCTCACCGACGCGGTCATCGCCCGCTATCGCGAAGACCCCGCCCATCGGCGGCTGACATTCACCCAGGCAGCACCCGGGCTCTCGCCCTGCGTGATCGACCGGACCCTCGTGGCCGAACTTGCTGCAAACACCCACACCGCAGGCGGGTTTGCAAGCCTTGGCGGGCTGCTCGGGTACATCCCCCACTCGCCGATCCTCGACCCCGTTGCCAAGCCGGCGTGCGTGCGCGTGGGGCCGGAGGTCAGAGACATCGGCGTGCGCGCCATTGCGGACTCGCTCTGGCGCTGTGAGATGCTCGGCCGGGTGTTTGAGGGTGTTGACCCTGCTGCACTGCGCGCTGAAGACGCCGGGCACCGCCTGCGAAGTGCTGTCCAAGCCCTTGCTTCACGCGGCCCAGCACACCTGACGCTCGAACTCTGCCCGGGCAGACGCACCGGAGGAGAACTCGCACAGCTCACCGCCGGGGCGCAGCGCGGCCTCGACCGGGTCTCGTTGGGGGTCGCCCCGGCGGTGAGGCTTCTCGAAGAACTGGCTGCTGCCCGCCCCGATGCCACCGTCACGCTCGGCGGCGCAGGCGACCCGATGATGCACACCCAATGGCGAGAGGTCGTCGATGCCGCCCGCTCAGCCGGGCTCGCAGCAGTGCATGTGCGGACCGACTTGCAGTGCGATGAAAGCGAAGCCCTGAGCCTGCTCGACTGCGGGGCGCACATCGTCAGTGTTGATCTGCTCGCTGAAACACCCGAGACCTACCGCTCGTTGGCGGGCGTCGCAGACTTTGGCCGTGCAAGAGAAAACCTGATTGCACTCTTGCAAGCCCGCGCAGAACGCACAATCGGCAACATGCCAGAGACCTGGATTGTCCCCCGGATCACACGGTGCGACCGGGTGTATACCGAGATCGAGTCGTTCTATGACCGATGGCTGAGCGTCGCGCAGGCGTGTGTGATCGACCCCCTGCCCCGACGCGCAGGGCACGACCGCATCGCACCGCTCGCAGAGCCGAGCCTGGCCCGATGGCGTCGGGCACTCTCAGAACTCACCGTGCTCAGCGACGGCAGGGTCCTGGTCAAGCCCCGCAAACACAGTGGCAAGGGTGCTGGCAACGCACTCAAAGTCGGGCTGATCGAGGTGTGGGGCAAGGTTCTCAGGGCTCGCCGGGAAAGAGAACTCCTCCTTGATTCTCTCCGAGGGAAAGACCAGACAGCAACGCCAGCCGCAGCGTGAGGACGACATGGCCGCGTGTGCGCAACAACCTCCGCAACATCCCGGACTGGTGGTCGCGGTCGTGCTCGCCCGCGCGGGCAGCAAGGGCGTGCCCGGCAATAACACAGCAATGATCGCGGGCAAGCCGTGCGTGTCGTGGACAATCGAGCACGCCCTTGCCGCAGAGGCTGTTAACATGGTGCTCGTGTCGAGTGATAGCGAAGATGTTCTCTCACTTGCCCGCGAGATGGGCGTGCGGGCGCACCAGCGGAGTGATGCGCTCGCCAGCGACACCGCCCGCGTCGATGATGCGCTCCGCGCAGCCATCGAGTGGTTTGTCCTCGATGAGTCTACAGGTGAGCGCATCGACGCTGTGGTGCTGCTCTATGGCAATGTGCCGGTGCGGCCCAGAGGGTTGATCGACCGGGCAGTGGCGTTGTGGCAAGAGTCTGACTGCGACTCGGTGCAGAGCTACGCGCCGGTGGGCAAGCACCACCCGTGGTGGCAAACCCGCCTCGGTGATGGGGGCAAGGTGGAGCCATGGGAGGGCACACAACTCTTCAACGGCATCTACCGCAGACAAGAACTCCCACCAAGCTTCGTGCCCGATGGGGGTGTCGTCGTGCTCTCTCGCCGATCACTCTTTCACGAGATCGATGGTCTCGACCCTTCGCACCCGCACTCATTTCTCGGGCGAGACCACCGTGGTCTTGTCAACGAAGAAGGCGCGGTGATTGATATTGATACGCCGATCGATCTGATCGTTGCCCAAACCATACTCAAAGGCAGTTTCACGACAGAGGACACAGAGTGACACAGAGGAAAGGAGTAAGTGGTGGCACGGCTCTCCGAGCCGTGCGGATCAGAAACTCAATGAAATAGAGAATCAAACAGTGGGGTGGGTGTCACGCCCGCCCTTGAAAAACCAGGAACTACAGAAAACACAGAGGCTTTGCGAGCACTCGAAGATTTCAACGCCTGACACTCGGCTCGGAGAGCCGTACCATCACTCGAAGTGCCCTACTGCCATTGGTCCACTTCGGTCTCAAACACCCATGCACATCGGCACAAGAAAATTCGGCGATCAGGCGGCACCGTATGTTATCGCCGAGATCGGTGTGAATCATGACGGCGAGGTTGCCCGCGCCCTCGAGCTCACCGACGCGGCTGCCAAAGCCGGTGCCGATGCGGTCAAGCTCCAACTCTTCCAGACCGACCTCCTGATGAGCAAGGCTGCCAAGCTCGCCGCCTATCAAGTCGCGGCAGGCGAAACCGACCCGATCGAGATGCTCCGCCGCCTGGAACTCTCGATCGACGAGATGGGCGCGGTTGTTGAGCGCGCGCACAAACACGGGCTCCACGCGATTATCACCGTCTTCAGCGTCGAGTTGGTCGACCAAGCCGAGTCGCTCGCGTGGGATGCGTATAAGAGCGCAAGCCCGGACATCATTAATCGCCCGCTCCTCGAAGCGATGGCGGAAACGGGCAAGCCCCTGATCGTCAGCACCGGCGCGAGCACGATGGACGAGGTCATGCGCGCAGTCGGGTGGCTCGAACACAACCGTGATCGGCTGGCATTGCTCCAGTGTGTGAGCAGTTATCCCGCGCCCGAGCCAGCCCTGGACGGCATCGGAGTGCTGCACCGGGCGACCGGACTCCCCATCGGCTATAGCGACCACACGCACGCGATCGAGACCGGTCGCGACGCCGTGGCCCTCGGTGCGGTCATCCTCGAACGGCACTTGACCCACGACACCCGCGCCCCCGGCCCCGACCACGCTGCCTCGCTCGAACCGGCTCAGTTTGCAAGATATATCGCACTCGTCCACGCTGCCCAACCTTCTTGCAGCCGATCGCTGGGGGCAAAGACCGTGCTTGCGTGCGAACGCGATGTCCGCCGAGTATCACGGCAGTCGCTCGTCACGCGCGTCCCCCTCCCGGCAGGGCACACACTCAAGCGCACAGACCTGACCATCAAACGCCCCGGCACCGGCATCGAGCCGTGGTGGCTCGATGAAGTGCTCGGCTGTGTGCTTGCCAAGGGCATCGAAGGCGACATACCGCTGGTTGAAGCCGACCTGGAAGTCAATCGCTGAAGACCACGCCATCAAACAGAGCCCTGAGCGCAAGCAACGGGTGGCGATGGGTGAGCAACGGGTACGCGATTGTCCCGTGTGCATGTCCCGCGCATCCGAGCCGGTCGCTTGCGCTCGCGGCTCTGTTGGGTCGGCCCTAAACTCCCGTATGAGTAAACCCCTGCGCCCCATCGCCATCGTCACCGGCACCCGAGCCGAGTTCGGGCTGTTGCGCCCCGTGATGGCAGCAGTTGAGGCCCACCCCGCGCTTGAGTTGTTGGTCATCGCTGCGGGGGCGCATCTGATTCCGCCCGCACAGACCTTTCGTGATGTCAAAAAGGCGTTCCCAGTCGCAGACTCGGTGCCCATGCAGAGACCCGGTCCAGCCTCCAGACTCGATGACGCCGAGGCGCTCGGGCGGGGGGTGTCCCGGTTTGCGCGCTCATTTGCCGGGCTCCGCCCCGATTGGGTCGTCGTGCTCGGTGATCGGATCGAGGCGTTTGCAGCTGCAAGTGCTGCCAGTATTGGCGGCATCCCGCTTGCCCATATCCACGGCGGCGATCGGGCGGAGGGCATCGCCGACGAGGCAATGCGGCACGCGATCACCAAACTAGCCCACCTCCACCTGCCCGCGACCGCGCAGAGCGCCGAACGGATCGCTCGCATGGGAGAGCCCTCCGAGACCATACATGTGGTTGGCTCACCAGCGGTGGATGATTTGGCGGGGTTCGAGCCTCTGGATGATGACCAATGGGCCGAGTTGGGATCGCCCGCAGCCGTCCTGATGATGCACCCGATCGGTCGGCACCCCGAGGAAGAAGAGGCCGCGGCAACAGCGGTGATCGAGGGATGCCTCCGTCGGTGGCACGGCTCTCCGACCCGTGCGGTGTCATACGGATCTGAGAGTCATGCGCCCAAGAATCCGGACGATCCGGAGAACCGCTCCACCGAAAGCTATGGCATCGGCAACTGGCTATGGCTCGCACCCAACCGCGATCCGGGACGCGAGGGAGTCGTTCGTGCGATCGATGCTGCGGTTGAACGGAGAGCAGCGCACGGCTCTCCGAGCCGTGCCACCAAGAGCCGTGCAACCATCGCCGCAGCAGGGCACATGCCCCGCGAGCGGTTCATCGGGCTCCTCAAACGCCTGGCCTCGACTCGTGGCGTGCTCGTCGGCAACAGCTCAGCGGGGCTCATCGAAGCGGCGGTGCTGGGTGTCCCGACAGTTAATATCGGCACGAGACAAGCAGGCCGCGAACGGGCGGGGAATGTCATTGATGCCGAGCGAGAAAACCCCGAGGCGGTCTCTCAGGCAATCCAGTTGGCACAGCAACTCGATCTTGCCAACCCGACGCACCCCTATGGCGACGGACACGCCGGGACCAGGATCGCCGAGGTCCTCGCCTCGATCAATCCACAAGATGCGGGCATATTGCGCAAACATTGCGCGTATTAGGCCAGCGTATGACATGCCAAAGATCAGCCCTTGGGATAAAAAATCCCTGAAGGAACAAGGGCAACCCAGAGAACAATCCAGAACCTGCCGATTTTTCGGGTTGTGCCGATCTGAGAAGAAAGTCTCGGCAGCAGGCATCCGATGTCGTTGTCCGGGAACCTACTCGGGAGAAGATCGGCATGAGTACAAGCACAGAACAGAGGGAACAGGTGGTCACGACGGCGATCAGTGAGATCAGCCACATCGCGACCCTCCCTGAGGTCACACTCAAGATCATCAACATGGTGGAGGACCCAAAGTCCACCGCTTCTGACCTGCACAAGGTCATCGAGGGTGATCCGGCACTCTCAAGCCGTATCCTCAAGGTGGTCAACTCCTCCTTCTATGGGCTCCCGGGCCAGATTGCCTCGATCAACCGGGCGATCGTGCTGCTGGGCCTGAACGCGGTCAAAAATATCGCAATCGCAGCGAGCCTCTCCAAACTCTTCCGTGGCGGCGATCTGACGACCAGCTTCAGCGCCAAGAGCCTGTGGGACCACTCCAACTCCTGTGCAGCGGCCTCGAAGATCATCACCGACATCCTCAAGATGGGTATTGCCGATGAGGCGTTTCTCGCTGGGCTCATGCACGACATCGGGATCATGATCGAGATGCAGTTTGATCGGCAGAAGCTGATCCAGGTCGTCGAGTCACTCGGTGTCAACAAGGAGGGCGTGCCTCTAATGGACATGCTTGATGCTGAGGCAACCGTCTTCGAGGCGACACACCAGGACTTCGGCATCGCCTTGTGCAAGAAGTGGAAGTTCCCGCGCTGCCTCGAACTCGTGACCGGGCACCACCACAACCCGCTGGCAGTCGATCCCGACAGCCGAACGCTGCCCTGTGTGGTCTATCTGGCCGATCGGATTGTCGGTGAAACCGGCGAAAAACCCTACCGGCTCGATCTTCCATCGCTGGACATCGACCAGGATGTGCTCGACCAGCTCAAGCTCACCGAAGAACAAGTCAACACCATCCGCGAACGGTTCGCCGATTCGGCTGAGGATGTCAAGGCCATGCTTGGATAACCCCCATTTGCCCACACGAGAGAGTCCCTCTCTCTCAATTCTCCCTCCGGGCGGCTGTATGGAAACATGCAGCCGCCTTTGTGCTTGTCGGTGGCACGGTTCTCCGAACCGTGTTCATATTCCACTTTGCATGTTCCAAGCACATGTCTTGACGAGCCCTGTGCGCAAGCACAGGACCAAGACACACCCATGGCACTCGTCACTCTCGAAACCTGAGCTTGCGCTCAGGGCTCGTATGCCACGCATGGCTCGGAGAGCCGTGCCACCTGTTCAGCGAACCAGCTACCCCTCCAACTCACCCTGCCACAGGTGCAACTGGTCGTGGCGGGTCAGGTCATACTTGAGCGGCGTCAGCGTGATCGCGCCCGCAAACAGCTCGCTCACATCACTCCCCGCATCGGTCTGGCGGAACTCGAGGCCGGAGCGGTTGGACCAGTAGTAGACCTCACCCCCCGGGCTCTCTCGGCGTTCGTAGCCATCCACGATGCCGTGGGTGTTCATCGGACAGACCTTGAGCGGCATCGGCTCGTGGCGGGCGGGGTTGTCCTTTTCGCAAGGGGGGATGTTGATCGAGAGGCAAGTGTGCGGCTCGAGCGGGCCATGGGCGAGGATGGCCTCGATCGCCCGGCGGGCATGGGCTGCGCCGCAGGCAAAGTCGGGTTCGCCGGTGCCGAGCATGAGGCTGACGGCGATGGCGGGGACGCCGAGGAAGGCGGCTTCGAGGGCAGCCGCGACGGTGCCGGAGTAGATGACATTGATGCCGCAGTTGGCCCCGGCGTTCATGCCGGAGATCACGAGGTCGGGTCGAGCTCCTTCGCCGAAGCGGTCGGGCCAGAGGCAGGTGAGGGCGAGTTTGACGCAATCGGCCGGGCGGCCATCGACGGCGATGCCATGCATATCCCTCGTGACCTCGACGGAGTGGACTATCAGGGGCACATGGAAGGTGAGGCCGTGACCCGTCGCCGATTGGGCGGTGAGGGGGGCAACGGTGAAGACCCCGCCCTCAGACCCCGCCAATGGGGGGTCCTGGGTGATGGCCTGATGGAGTGCGACAATCCCGGGGGCGTGGATGCCGTCGTCGTTGGTGAGGAGGATGTGCATGAACCGAGCGTAGCGGCCCGGCTGGAGGCGTGACGAGACGGATATGCTGCCCCCGGATCGGCCCCGACGGACCGGGCCAGCATCGCATCAGGAGCACACGGATGAGAACCCCCTTTGCCAATATTCTCGACACCATCGGCGACACCCCCCTGGTCAGGCTCAACAAGGTCGTCCCCGAGGGGGCAGCCGAGATCTGGGTCAAGTGCGAGTTCCTCAACCCCGCAGGCAGCATCAAGGACCGCATGGCCCTCTACATCGTCGAGGAGGCCGAACGGCGAGGATGGCTCAAGCCGGGGGGGACGATCGTCGAGAACACCTCGGGCAATACGGGGCTCGGGCTTGCGATGGTGGCAGCTGTCAAGGGGTACAAGTGCATCTTCACGATGCCCGACAAGATGAGCCTCGAGAAGGTCAACATGCTCAAGGGCTTTGGGGCCGAGGTGGTGATTACGCCGACGGATGTGCCCGGCGACAGCCCCGAGCACTATGTCAACACGGCCAAGCGGATCGCAGCCGAGACGCCGGGGGGGTTTTATGTCAACCAGTACCACACCGATCTGAACATCCTCGCCCACTACCACTCGACCGGCAAAGAAATCTGGGAGCAGACCGGGGGCGACTTTGACGCCTTCGTCGCAGGGATCGGTACCGGAGGCACGATCTCTGGTGTCGGGCGGCTCATTAAAGATAAAAACGCCGAGCTTGGGAAAAACATCCGCGTCGTCGGCGAAGACCCCATCGGCAGCGTCCACTTCAGCCTGTTTTACACCGGCACGCCCGGCGAGGCGGGGGTCTATAAAGTCGAGGGTATCGGCGATGACATCGTCTGTGATGCCTTCGACCTCTCCGTCGTCGATGAGATCCGCCAGACCGACGATCGGCAGGCGTTCACACTCGCCAGGCGGCTCACGCGCGAAGAGGGGCTCTTCTGTGGCGGCTCGTCCGGCGCGATCGCCCATGTCGCCATCGAAGTCGCCAAAGAGATGGGGCCGGGCAAGAAGGTCGTCTGCGTGCTGCCCGACCATGGCTCGCGGTATATCAGCAAGTACCTCTCCGATGCCTGGATGAAGGACTACGGCTTTCTTGAGCCTGAACGCAATCTCGGGTTCGTCGAGGATGTGCTCAAGGCCGAACAGCCGCCGGTTATTACGGCTTCTTCCGAGACGACCCTTGCCGAGATCGTGCAGATATTCCGCGAG
>JAJRZG010000038.1 GCA_024275365.1 Planctomycetota bacterium
AGGGCCTCGGTCAGTTGCGAAGGCGCATCAGAGGGTTCGATTGATTCGATCGCAGCCCGCAGGCGGGCTTTGTCTGCGGTGAACTGCTGGCGGACCTCGGCGGTCGTGTCAAAGACAATCACCATCGCCTCATCGACCGGCCCCGCACCGATGAGCGTGGGCTCGCGGAGAGAATCAATGAGCTTGAGGGCGGCTTCTTTGGCTTTGTCGAGGCGGGTCATAGAGCCGCGGGCATCACCGATCGCGTCGGGGTTGCCGTCGGTTGCTGACATACTCGCCGAGCGGTCGATGAGGATGACCCGCTGCGTGCCCGTCGAGATATCCCCCCGGATCTGTGGCTGGGCGATGGCAAGCAGAATGCCCGCGAGGACGAGCAGTTGCAGGAAAAGAAGTATGTTCTTCCGCAGCCTCTGGAAGGGGGCGTTGGCCTGGATGTCCTGGATCGTCTTCTTCCAGAGCAGCGTGGTCGAGATCTCGACATCCCGCCTGCGGAGCTTGAGGAAGTAGAGAATGATGAGCGAGGGCACCGCAATGGCAGCCGCGATGCCAGCGATGGTGGGGGTGAGCCAGGTCATCGCAGCATCCCTCGCCGCCGCAGATAGTCGAGCAGCAGCACATCGATGGGCGTATCGGTGCGCACAGTGAGCAGTGTCATATCGCGTCTGCCACAGAATGTGCGGAGTTCATCGCAATACGCCGAGAGGTTGGCCTTGTAGCGTTTGAGTAGCGGGGCCGAGATCGTGACCTCGGCATAGTCGCCGTCCTCGACATCGCGCAGCCGCAGGTCGCCAGCGATATCGGGTTCGAGTTCCTGCGGGCTGAGCACCTGGAGGCAGAAGACATCGTACCCACGGCCGGTGAGGAGTCGCAAGCCGTCTTCATAACCTTCCTTAAGAAAGAAGTCGCTGAGCACGAGCATGACGCCCTTGCCTCGGCGGGAGAGGGCGATGCGCTTGCACGCTTAGGTGAAGTTGCTGCTGCCCTCGGGGCGGAGCGAACAGAGCCAACCGGCGAGTTCCTGCGTGCGACGGCGGCCTCGGAGGTCGCGGATGGTGGAGAGGACGCCGGTGGGTGCGGTATCCTGGGATTCGCTGACGCTCATCCCAGGCGTTGTGGGGGGGGTGCCAATCGCGGTCATGGCGACGCGGTTGAGGTTGACCAGGCCGATATACCCGAGGCTCATCGCGACCTGCTGCATGAAGAGGAACTTGTTGGGGTTGCCGCAGTCGTGGCTCTCGGAACAATCGAGCACGACATGGAGGCAGAGGTCCTCCTCTTCAAGAAAGAGCTTGAGAAAGAGGCGATCGAGGCGGCCAAAGATGTTCCAGTCGATGTGGCGGAGGTCATCGCCCGAGACATAGGGCCGATGGTCGGCAAACTCGACAGACTCCCCGCGTTTCTTACTTCGGCGCTCACCCCGCAGCTTACCGGCGAAGATTTTTTTGCTGGTGATGTCGAGCTGCGAGACGCGCGCGATGAGCTGACTGTCGAGCAGCTCGTCGAGAGAGGCGGGTCGGGTTGGGTTCTCGGTTCGTTGCATAGTTTTTTACCACAGAGGACACAGAGTGACACAGAGGAAAGGCAAGAAGGCAGTGTGTATTGGCATGAGCACGGAACGAGATAGAGAGTGACAAGATATGCGGTGGCACGGCTCTCCGAGCCGTGAGTCAAATCTATTCTCCGCAACTCGCACGGCTCGGAGAGCTGTATCATCATTGTCCATGCTTCTCTTTGCTTTTCTCTGTGTCACTCTGTGTCCTCTGTGGTGAATCTGTTTTCTTATACCGCTGCAGCCACCCCCATCGGCTCAGTCGGTGTCAGTTCTAATATCTGATCGATGATGTCATCAGGGTCCACCCGGTCGGCCTCGGCATCGAAGTTCAGTATCAACCTGTGGCGGAGCGACTGGTGTGCCAAAGCCTTGATGTCGTCATTGCTCACATGGTACCGCCCGTCGGTCACGGCTCTTACCTTGCCACCCAGGAGCAGCGCCTGTGCTGCGCGTGGACTTGCCCCGCAGCGAATGTATTGATTGGTCGGCCCGTTCTAGCCACCGGCTGCGTGCCTGCCCTCTGGGTGCGTTGCGAGCACCACCCTCGCAGCGTATTCCTTGACATGCGGCGCCACGATCACGCCTCGAATCAGCTTCATGGCTTCAAGAATCTTCGCCCCATCAAGCACCCGGCTCGGCTCGGGGGTGTCCTGGCCCGTCGTGCGGTCAAGGATGGTCATCAGGTCATCGAGTTTGGAATACCCAAGCACCAACTTGAAGAGAAATCGGTCGAGCTGGGCTTCGGGCAGCGGGTAGGTTCCCTCTTGCTCGATGGGGTTCTGCGTCGCAAGGACAAGGAAGGGCTCCTTGAGTTCGTGCGTGGTGCCACCGACGGTGACGCGGTGTTCTTGCATCGCTTCGAGCAGCGCCGATTGCGTCTTCGGCGTCGCCCGGTTGATCTCATCAGCGAGCACGATCTGGGCAAAGATCGGGCCGCGCTGAAACTCGAACTGTCGCCGACCAGTCTCGGGGTCTTCTGTGACGATGTTCGTCCCGATGACATCGGCGGGCATGAGGTCGGGCGTGAACTGGATGCGGCTAAAGGGCAGGTGCAGTGTTTGCGCCAGCGTGCGCACAAGCAGCGTCTTGCCAAGCCCCGGCACGCCCTCGAGCAGCACATTGCCCCCGGCAAAGAGGGCTGTCAGCACACCATC
>JAJRZG010000310.1 GCA_024275365.1 Planctomycetota bacterium
CAGGATCTCGATCGCGGCTTTGAAGAGTTGCCATGCCCGCCGGTAGCGTTCAAAGTAAGTGCTCCGGGCGGGCCAGGACCTGAGCCCGAGCCGCTTCTTTACTTCGTGTGCGTGTTGTGTGAGGTACTGGTACTGCGACGACTTGGACTTGCGGCGTTTGAGCACCGCGGTGAAGATCAACACGGCGATCTGCCAGTCGCTATAGTCGAACGGATGCCCCGGACCGGTTCGTGGGCACTGCTTTTGTGCTGCTTTGCAGAACGGGATGGCCATCCTGACCAGCGTCCCCAACCGCCTGCCCTCCATGGCATGACGCATCGCTTGAGCCTCCTGAAACAGGGTGCGAGAGTTCACACAACCCTATGAGGCTCAAGCATTTACAGCCAGATGAATAGTCGGACAGCCTGACCCAGAGCTGTGGCCACGGCACCCGGCAGAGTTGTGCAGAGGAAAGGCATTTTTTTACCACAGATGAACACAGATAAAGCCAGGAATAGAAATGGTGGCACGGCTCTCCGAGCCGTGCGTTGTTCAATCCACCCGGTTCGGAGAGCCGGGCTGCCGCCGACTTCCCTCCTAGTTGTCCCGCCTGGCAAACACAAACACCGCCCCGCCCAGCACCAGGCACTCGAACATCAGTGATGTGCCCAGCACCCACAAGACCGACCGCTCACGGAACGCCTCCTGCGTGCGGAGCTGAAGCTCGTTGTCGTCAAGGTTGATGCGGCCGGACTCCTCGTCGATCGTGGGCTCCTCAGCATCACCATCCGTGATCGCCTCGAGGTCGGCCATCGAGATCAGCCACCGCTCGAGCAACGCGATCGTCTCGCCCGTCTTGGGCACCAGCGTCTTGACCGCGTACACCCCCTTGGCCCAGGGTTCGAGCTTGCCGAGCGTTTCCTCCGCCTCATCGCGGTATTCGATCGTCGAAGCCATCCAGGGCATCACCGACTGCATCTCCTCGTCAGTTGCGATAAACCCCTCAGGCACCGGGTTGCCCTCTTTCTCACGGCGGGCGGTGATGATCTTCGTCGCCCCCTCACGCGAGCGGTCGATGCCCATGGTGTATCCGTCTCGCTGAACCTCATATTGCACCTTGAAACTCAGCAGGATCGCGTCGCCCATGTTCATGACAAAGAGGCCGCACCAGAAAAGCAGCGTGATAAGGAGTGAGGCGATTGTCGAGCGCGTGAGCACGCCGAGCAGGGCACACACGCCATAGAGATAACTAAAGAAACAGACGACCAACGGCACCGCCAGAAACAACCCCGGCTCCCACACATTGCCCCGGATGCCGATCACCAGGAAGGAGGCCGTCGTAAAGGCAAGCACCTGCAAGCCGGCAAAGAGCAACCCAGTCAGGTACTTGGTCAGGAAGAGCCGCGTGCGGGAGATCGGCTTGGAGAGCAGCATCTCGATCGAGCCGCCCGCGATCATGTCGGGGATGATGCCTGCGGTGGAAATGAGGGCCAGAATCGTCGCGATCCAGGTCAGCCAGATCCCGATCCCCAGGTTCATAAAGAGCCCCTTATAGAGAATCTCCGGCGGAATCTGCTCGCTGTTGATATTGCCCGGCAGGAAGTCGAGCGTAAACCAGAGGAAGGTGATCCCCTCCTCGTTGATCCCGATCATCGCATAGATTGAGACGACCAACCCCGAGAGCAGCATCGTGATCCAGAAGAGCTTCTTGGCGTTGAGCTCACGGTAGGCATCGACAAAGAGGGCGACGGTTTGCGTCATCATGAGGCGTCCCCCTTGGCGGTGTGAGGTGCGGCGGCCAGCGGTTTCTTGTTTGCGTTGCAGGGCTTTGAGCCCCCGACGCCGCCGTCGTCACCGACTGCCGCCATGAAGAGGTCTTCGAGCGAAGGGCGGAGCTGGCGGATCGACTTGATCACCGCCCCGTGCGCGCGAAGCTGGTCGATGATCGGCTGAATGGTCGCGGCATCGGAGCTGTGCACCTGGACCATGTTGTTGACGACGCGGATCGCTTCGCCAGATCGCAACTGTCCCGCATCGTGCCACCCCTTTGGTGGGCCATATTGTTCCCAGTTCGTACTGACGAGTTGGTGGAGCATCTCGGCAAGAGGCGGCTGTTTCGTCGGTGTTGCCAGCTCGATCTCATACCGTTCCTTCCCCGCGGTCAGCTCATCGATCGTCCCTTGCTTGGCGACCTGCCCCTGCACGAGGATCGCCACCCGATCGCAGACCATCTCGAGCTCGCTGAGCAGGTGGCTGTTGAGGAAGACGGTCTTGCCCCGGCGTTTGAGTTCAGCGAGGATTTCGCGGATATCGCGGCGGCCGACGGGATCGACGCCATCGGTCGGCTCATCGAGCAGCACGATGTCCGGGTCGTTCATCAGCGCCTGGGCGATGCCGACGCGCTGTCGCATGCCCTTGCTATAGCGGCTGACCTTGACAGCCCCCCAGTCCTGCATCCCGACGAGTTCGAGGAGTTCGGGAATGCGGGCCTTGCGGGTGGCCCGGGGGACTTCGGTGAGGGCCGCGTAGAAATCAAGCACCTGAGCACCGGTCAGGTAGGACGGGAACCGGTGGTGTTCGGGCAGATACCCGATGCGCCTGAGGATGCTTTGCGAGCCGATGGGCTGTCCCAGCATCGTGCCCTTGCATCGGGTCGGTCGGATGACCGTCATGAGGATTTTGACAAGCGTGCTCTTGCCCGCGCCGTTGGGGCCGAGCAAGCCGAAGACCTCGCCCTGACGGATGCGCATGTTGATGCCCTTGAGCGCCTCGATCTTGCCCTTGTAGGTCTTTGCGACATCGGCAAGGTCGATCGCCCAGTCGGGAGAGCTTGCCGAGAGGGCTGCTGTTGCTTCAGCGTTCATGGGTGTTCCCTCTGCATAGGAAAGGTGAGGCGGATGAAAGGTGAGGCGGACAGGATGACGGCCCCAGTGACGGGTGAGATGCCCGTCCTTCTGTTCCCCCTCCTCCCTGAGGAGGGGGTGGTCGCGCCAGCGACCGGGGGAGGTGCGGCGGCTGCCAAAGATCGGTCCCCCCGGGTATGATCAGGAGACAGCACAGACCAGCAAGCACGGGTCTTGGTGCGGTTCACACCTCCCCCGACCATCGTTTCGCTCGGCCACCCCCTCCGCAGGGCGGAGGGGGATCGGGCGGGCGAGACACCCGCCCCACTGGGAGTCACCCCACCGGAGTCCACTCCACTGGGCAGTGAATGAGCGATCATGAACTTCCCTTCCGGTCCGGCTTTCGGGCGACCACATCGATCCTGTGCCAGTGTTTGGGATTCTCAAGCGCATCCTTTCCGTCGTCCTCGACCTCCTTGAACAGCTCGACCTCGAACCCCGTCAGCAACGCCTCAGCCTCGGCCCGCGTCTGGTGCGAGCGGTCGGGGATGGGTGCCCAGTCGTCCCGATCGCCAAAGAACTGCCCAGCAAACCGCCCCCCGGGTTCGATCGCCTCGCAGATGGCAGCCCAGAGTGCCTCGAAATGTTCGGGCGGGCAGAAGGGCAGGCTGAAGCTCGCATTCACCAGCCGTGCCCGAGGCAGCTCCAACCCCTCGAACGGCGCGTAGCGGATCTCAAGCCGATCGGCGGGCACGAGATCGTCCCGCTCGCGGAGTCGGCGGATCGCGTCGGGGTGCCCGTCAATCGCCAGGACACGCCAACCCCGCTTGAGCATTTCAGCGGTATCCCGGCCTTCGCCGCACCCTAGGTCGATCGCCAGGGGGGGCTTGCTGTCGGTGGCCCCAACGGTGGCACGGCTCTCCGAGCCGTGTCTTTGAGAATCAGACTCACGGCTCGGAGAGCCGTGCCACCGGCGAGGTACACCCTCAGCCTCGAAGGCATCGAGTGCAGTGGTGAGCGTCTCCCTCGGCGGCTTGCCCGCGACCACCTCGAAATACGCCGGCCAGTCCCGCTGTGAGGCATAGACATGGGCGGGTTGACGGGATGACGGCTGGTGATTCGGATCAGGCATGGCAGGCTCGGTGGTCATACGCTCAAGGCAATGTATACAACACTTCGGGAGTTTGTGGACGCGCTCGACCAGGCGGGCGAGCTTGCAAGGGTACGGGCCAAGGTCTCGCCCGTGCTCGAAATCTCGGCGATTGCTGATCGAGAGAGCAAACGCCCCGCACCCCACCTGCCCAGTGATTCCGCCCAGCGGGTCGATCCGCGCTTCCACCATCTTGGCGGCCGGGCCTTGCTCTTTGAGCATGTCGAGGGGTCGGATATCCCCCTCCTCATCAACGCGATGGGCAGCTATCGGCGGATGGAAATGGCACTGGGGTGTGATGGCTCGGGCTTCGATGCCATCAGCGAGAAGATCGCCCAGCTCGTCAAGCCCCAGTTGCCCAGCTCCCTCTCGCAAGCCTTCGACAAGGCAAGGCAGTTCGCCCCTCTCCTCAAGATCGGCCCCAAACGGTGCCGCTCCGGGCTCTGCCAGGAGATCGTCCACACCGGCGAAGACATCGACCTCACGAAACTCCCCCTTATTCGCTGCTGGCCCGATGACGGCGACTTTGCCGCCCTCGGCTACCCATCCGGCATCAACGACGACATCCCCGGGATCGAGCGCGGTGACGAGTGGGATCGTCTCTACCGAGGCCGCTATGTCACCTTCGCCGGCATCCACACCATCCACGCCGACGATGCGGGGCTCGACAAACCCCCGAGCCACAACATCGGCATGTACCGCGTCCAACTCCTCGGCAAGCGGCTCATGGCGATGCACTGGCAACTCCACCACGACGGGGCGAGGCATTGGCGTTCGTGGAAGAAACGCGGCGAGCCGATGCCGGTTGCCATTTGCTTCGGGGGGGAGAGCGTGCTGCCCTACGCCGCCACCTGTCCCCTGCCGCCGGGGATCAGCGAACTGCTCATGGCCGGGTTTCTCAATGGCAAGGGCATCCCGATGGTGCGGGCCAAGACCGTGCCTCTGTGGGTGCCGGCTAATACGGAGATCGTGATCGAGGGGTTTGTCTCGACCGAGGCTGGGAACCCGGGGTGGAATGCCACTGGTGATGAACCCCTCGGCCCCGGGGCAGCCTTTGAAGGCCCCTTCGGCGATCACACCGGTTTCTACTCCCTCCCCGACCGCTATGGCCAGCTCGAAGTCACCGCCCTTACCCACCGCCACGACCCGATCCTCCCAGCCACCATCGTCGGGATGCCGCCCCAAGAGGACTACTACATCGGCAAGGCAACCGAGCGGATCATGCTGCCCTTACTCCGCACGATCCTGCCGGATGTCGCCGACTACGACCTGCCCTCGTTCGGGGCGTTTCACAATGCAGCGGTGGTGCAGGTCGAGAAGGAGTATCCGCTGCACGCCCGCCGCATCATGCACGGCGTGTGGGGCGCGGGGCAGATGAGCTGGACAAAAAATATCTTCGTGGTCGATGGGTCGGTCGATGTGCATGACCATCTGGCGGTCTTGCGCGCGATGGCTGCGCAGTGCGACCCGACGCGGGATATCGAACAAGTCCGAGGCCCGATCGATGTGCTCGATCACGCGACGCCCTATTGCGGGGCTGGCGTTAAGCTGGGCTTTGACTGCACAATCAGGTGGTCAGCCGAAGCAGTGGGGGAGCGGGGTCTCAGTCGAGATAGTCCGGTCTTGCCCTTTGTCAGTGCGGATGAGCCGACAGGTGCATCGCTTCTCAAGGACATTTGCGCGATCGAGGGTGTGCTTGCTGCCACGCTGCCAACCGACTTGCCGGGGTGGCTGTTTGTGCGCACAGACAAAGATG
>JAJRZG010000311.1 GCA_024275365.1 Planctomycetota bacterium
GCCGCAGCCTAATCAGGCTGCGAGGGCATAACTGTGCGTGTTGCCAGTTATTGTGTGTGCGTGCTTTTTACGAGGCCAGCACGCCCCTCGACGCGCCACGCCAAGCCTTCCCTGTCCGGTCGAAACCGATCGGCCCCAGATGTCAAAGAGCGGCCCGCAACGCGAGCCTGTGACCACCAATACTACGCCCCAGCCCCGACGGATGTTCCCTCACCCGCACCCCGACGCCCATGCGCTCAGAAATGCTGTCACATCCCGCGAATCGACCGTGCCGTTGCCGTCAAAGTCGGCTCCAGCATCTCCCGAAGCCCACGCCCCGAGAAATGCGACCACATCTCGCGTGTTAACCAACCGATCAAGGTTGAAATCCGCCGGGCAGGCGGGAGTGAGGAGCAAGTCATACCGCTCTCCGTCGAGTGAGGCGATTGCGAGGATCTGGCCCGGGTTGTTGAGGTCGCGTGCCTCGGTGATGCGCCACGAAGAATCGGTGATGAGGTGTTCATCGAGTCGGTACACCTCTTCATCAATCCAGACAACACCGTATGCGTCGATTGAATCTGGTATCAGTGTGCCGACGATCACGCCATCGTTGTTGATCGCTTTGGCGGTTCCGTATTCGCCCATCGTCGGGAGTGCGGCGATGACGCCATCCTCCCAGATAAACGGCGTGTCGAGCCCCCAGCCGAAGGAGTAGCATGTCCCGACTACCGTGTCGTCATCATTGATGGCGTTGGCGATGGCGTGTGACATATCCGGGATCATGCCAAGGTCTTCCATCCCCCCATCGGCCCAGAAGAATGCGTGGGTAACACGGCCGCGTGTTGACGACCTGCCCACAACATGCCCATGGGTGTTGACGCCGATTGCTTTTCCTGCCACCCGCCCTAGTGAGCCCAGATCAATCGCCTCACCTTCGAACCAACGAAACGGACGGGAGGTATTGTCGGGTGGGAGTTGTGAGGCCGAGCCCACGATATGGCCAACCGGGCTTATCGCCAGACCCCATGCGAAATCGCCAAAGACCTCGATTGTGGTGTACTCGCCATCAACCCAGACGATCGGCCTGTGGTCATAGTCGATCCTGACGATACCGAGGATGCCAGCATCAGAGATATCCAATGGCCCACAACTGACTGCGTCATCTGGGCCAGGCAGGTACTCGACCTGGCCATCGTACCAAACTCCAGGCAGCTCCTCGAACATGCCCACAACCCGCCCTCCATCATCAATCGCGTTGTACCAGGAGCCGCTCCCATGCAGCCCGATCACATCCACAAAGTACCGTGGCGGCTGGCTTGCAGAAGCCAACCCAGGCGCAAGCACCACGGCAGCAACAACCGCCGCACGCTTCCGCCGACACGCGAATAATCCACCGATACCGAGCAACGCAACCGTCGCCGGGCTCGGCACGGGATTGAGCACGAAAGCCCAGGGGCGTGCGTCGGTATAGGAAGGCCCTGCTGCCACGCCCTGATCATTGAGCGCAACCAGATAATAATTGCGAACATCACTTGGCAGGTCAAACAGGTCCAGAGCCTCGTACACCTCGCCGTCAAGGCCGATCAGAGGCTCCCAGTTCTCCCAACCATGCCCGACAAAGTCACCGTTCGCATTCAGATCCCGAATCTGGCCATCAAGTTCATACAACCCTTCGGGCTGGCTCCATTGCTCGCCGTCCCAGATCCAACTGCCCTCAAACCCCATGATGTTGTACATGGCGATGCTCCCTGTAGAGCTGATGGCTGTGACAGTAAAGGTCGAGCTGTCATATGGTGCTGGTAGTGCCTCCGGCTGACCATCGACCCACCGGACAGGGATGGTTGCGTACCTTGACTCGTCCCATGCCTGGCCGAGAATGGTGCCATCGGCAAGCTCTCGCATCGCATACGCCCCCTGCCACCCAGGAAGTATCGGGAGTTCTTCGACCACGCCGTTCTGCACGCGGATCGGTGTCGACCCGCCCCACGCGGGATCCATCTGCCCAACCGCAACTCCGGCCTCGTTCACACTGAAGAGCCACGCGTTCTCAAAGCCATCCCACGGCTCAATAACCGTCCACGCTTGCCCGTTCCAGATTCCCCCCGAGTACCCCGTGTCGGCGTTCTCAACATAGCCGATCGCCCAGCCACGGCTGTTCCCGTTCGTCAGCCGGACATTGTCATACCCAGCAGGCGTCGGCAGCACCTCCATCCCCCGGTCGGTCCAGAGCACACCCCGCTCGAACCCCGCCCGGTCCACGCCGCTGCCGACAACCATGCCGCTGTTGGTGATATCCCAGGCCCAAGTCGCGAGCAGGTCCCCCGTCTCCAGCCTCACAAACTCATACTCCGGCTGAGCCACACTTGTCGTCCCACCCAAACCGAATACACCCAGCAACGCCGCAACGATCACTTTCCCGCGCATGAAAACCTCCCCCCGGGCGCATCGACACATCGCCCGGTGGTTTCTTTATCGTCGGGGGGGTGAAGGAGTGGCCAGTTTTCCCCTTGGCTCCCCGCACCAATGCCCGGCAGTGGCGTGGGCGTCTCGCCCGTGTGGCACACCCAATGTCGCGGGCACTTCCGTGTGCCACGGCCAGGGGCGTGAAAACGCTCTAAACTCCCGCATGAAGATCGCCATCATCATCCCCGCCGCCGGCTTCAGCACCCGCTACACCAAGGCCGCCGGCTTCGACGCGCGCCAGAGCAAGCTCGACGAAGACCTCGGCGGCCGACCCGTCCTCCACCGCACCATCGAAGCCTTTACCAACTACGACGCGCCCGACCGCACACTCGCCCCCGTCATCGTCGCCGGGCCACACGATGCAGAGGCGTTCGATGAGTTCCAGCTCCGACATGGGGACAAGCTCATGATCCTCGGTGTGCAGCTCGTCCATGGCGGCAAGACCCACCGCTGGGAAACCGTCAAAGCCGCACTCGATGCTGTCCCAGATGATGCGACGCATATTGCTGTGCATGATGCAGCAAGACCCTGCCTGAGTGAGCAACTCCTCGACCGTATCTTTGATGCTGCTGCCAAGCACCCCGCTGTCGCCCCGGGTATTGATCTTTCAGACACCATCAAGCGTGTTGCAAACGAACCCGTCGCTGGTGACGACAGCGACCCGCTCGCCGCGATCCTTGGCACCGAGAGCAACGGGCCTGGCTTGCGCGAAGTGGAAGAGACGATCGACCGGACTCATGTCGTCAGTGTGCAGACGCCTCAAGTCTTTGAGGCCGGGCTCCTCCGCCGCGCGTACGCCCAGGACAACCTCGCAAGCACCGACGATGCAGGGCTCATCGAACGCCTGGGTGAGCAAGTTGTCATCGTTGAGGGCGACGCCGGCAACATCAAAATCACCCGCCCCCTCGATCTCAAACTCGCCCACACTATCCTCGGGCTCCGTGGTGCCAGCGGCAGGCCAACCCACAAGCGGTTCTAACACGCATTGCGAGAGCAACTCATATGTATCTACGAGCCCCGAGCGCAAGCTCGGGTGTGCAACTCGTGCGTCTCTACGAGCCCCGAGCGCAAGCTCGGGTTCATGGTTGGCCGACTGTCACATGCATATCCCAAACCCGAGCTTGCGCTCGGGGCTCGTAAAGACACTCACGACCTCTTCGCAAACCGTAGCACACGCTTCGCGACTGGCCCTGCCGTGTTCACGGCTGGAGCCGCTGGGCGAGCCAACCCCCATCGCCCGATTCGCAACTGACGACCCGTTCCCAGACCGCTCGATCGTGCATCCGGCCAGCCCCCCCGATCCACAGCTCGACTCGATCGGCAGTCATGCGATACCCCCCCCAGTGCGGCGGACGGGGAATATCCACCGGGTCACCCCGGACCGCAGCCGCGATATCAAGGTCCAACTCCAGAATCTGCTCCATCGCCTGCTTGAGGAGCGCCTCCCGCGATTGCAGAGGCTCACTCTGCTCGCTCGCCCACGCCCCGATCCGGCTCTGCCACGCGCGGGTGGCAAAGTACGCGTCGGCCTCGGCATCGCTCACCCGCGAGAGTCGGCCCTCGAGCCGAACCTGCTGCTCGACCGTGTCCCAATGGAAACACAATGCTGACAGGGGGTTCCCCTCGATTTCCCGCCCCTTCCGGGATCGCAGGTTGGTATAAAAATCCACCGTCCCCGCCTCGATATCGAGCCCCTTGCACAGCACCACCCGGGCTGAGGGCTGCCCCCCTGGCCCGACCGTGGCGAGGGTCATCGCGTCAGGATTCGGAGAATCCATCCGCTCGCGTGCCTCGTCAAACCATGCTGCAAAGAGCGGGAAGGGCGAATCTGGCAGCGGCTCGGGCAGCGAAGGACCAGCATCGAAGGGGCCGGGAGAAGTCATACAAAAATCGTAGCCCCTGCGACGCCAGAACCCTCGATCTGGACAGCCTGTGGAGTGTTGTCGTTTCCACGCCGGGTACGATGGAAACAAAGAGACTCATCCCCCGTGACCATGCAAGAACTCAAAACCGGCTCAAACGCCCGCCGCAAGTGGGACCGTGACCAGAGCACGAGTGCTGAGGTGCTGCGCGAGTTGCTCGATTCGCTCCCGCCACACTCTCATGAAGCCGAGATGTCCCTGCTCGGGTCGCTCATCCTCGACCCCAAGGCCGTCGCCGAGGTGCTCGGCATCATCCACGCTCCCGAGCTTTTCTATAAAGAAGACCACGCCAATATCTTCAAAGCCATCCTCGCCCTCTATGACCAGCACGAGGGCTGGGACGCGGTCCAGCTCCTCGAGCACCTCCGCGATCAGGGCCAACTCGACAGCATCGGCGGCGTTGACTACCTCAAGCAGCTTGCCGAGTGTGTCCCGTCGGCTGTCAACGCTCCGCACTATGCCAAACTCATCGCCTCAAAGCACCGTCTGCGTGCCCTTATTGATACCTCCTGGAAGATCATCTATGACGCGCACAATGTCGGCCAGCTCGGTCCCGATGGTGTCGCCACCCTGCTCGACCGCGCCGAAGCTGAGATCTTCGAGATCTCGCACGACAAATCCATCCGCGATGTTGTCGCCCTTGCTGACATTCTCCAGGAAGAGATCGACCGCCTCGAAGCCCTCGAGGGCAAGGGACTCACCGGTGTCGCGACTGGCTATCCCGATCTTGACCACATGCTCAGCGGCCTTCAGGCTGGCGAGATGCTCATCGTTGCTGCGAGGCCCTCGATGGGCAAAACCGCATTCGCGTTAAACCTCGCAGAGCAGATCGCCTTTGGTGGCGCAACCCCCTGGTCAGCGGCTGTCAGTGCGCCCGCAGCCACTGCGATCTTCAGCCTCGAGATGTCGCGGGGCTCACTCGCCCAACGGCTGATCTCCGCGCGATCTGGCATCGACCTCCACCACCTCCGCACCGGCCAGCTGGGCATGGAGGAGTGGAACCGCCTCAACACCTCGTGCGGCGAGTTGCACGATGCGCCGATTTATATTGACGACACCCCCGCCCTCACGGTGCTCCAGCTCCGCGCCCGCGCCCGCCGCATGGTCTCGCAGTTTGGCGTGCAGGTTATCATCATCGACTACCTCCAGTTGCTCACCTCTCCCACTGCTGCCCGCGAGAGTCGGCAGGTCGAGGTCGCTACGATCTCGCGGGGCATAAAGGCACTTGCGCGTGAACTCAGCATCCCTGTCATCTGCCTCGCCCAGCTCAACCGTGGCACCGAACAACGCGAGGGCAACCGCCCCCGTATGGCTGACCTCCGCGAGTCGGGCTCGATCGAGCAGGACGCCGATGTTGTCATGCTCCTCCACCGGGAGGAGTACTACCACAAGGGCGACGAAGAATGGCTCGAAGACCCCGACAACGAGGAGAAGATCGGGCTTGCCGAGCTGATCATCGCCAAGCAACGCAACGGCCCGACCGGTGTCGTCAAGTTTACCTGGGACTCGAAAACGACCCGCTTCAAGAGCCACGATCCGCACCACAGCGCGAGTCAGGCCGATGGCTTTGGTGGCGGGTTCAACAAGTATGACTCGCCCACCCAAGCCGCTGGGGGTCACACTCCCGAGCCCCACACAAATACACCCAGCACCAAGCAAGGCTTTGTGAAGAGTGAGCCCACCGGTCCTGTGCCAGGCTTTCGCGATGGTGGTGGTCCCGATGACTTCGACGATGATGATGATGGCGGTGCCCCCTTCTGATCTGCACATCTCACCGTCGAGCCAATCAGTGCAGATTGGCTTCCCTGCCTCCGCATCTTCCGCTTAAAACTCCATATTTCCTGTTGCATCTGCCCTGTCGGTTCGGGTAGTCTCAGTGTGTCCCTACCCACACCCACATAGGAGAAGGGAACCATGCAGAAACTGAACACCCCATTGTGGTGCGCCATTGTGGCCACCGGGATCGCGGGGCTTGCCGGGTGTACTGGTCAGGCCACGCATATCGAAACCACCAAGGCGCACGGTTCGGAGAACCGTGCCACCACCGAGGCAGCCGTCGGGCCGGTCGTTCGATCGATTGAGGACTACCGAAAAGTTCGCTTCATCGAGGCGTTCCGAGGGCTTGAGGTCGCCGACGGCTTCATTGTCATCAACCGCGATGCAGCCCGAGACCTCACGATCGGGAGTGCCTCCGATGCCCTTGCCCGGGGCGATGCAGAACTCGCCCAGAACAACTTCAGTAGCGCAGTGGGTGAGTACCGGCTCGCCCTCCTCGCAGACGCGACCTCTGCCGAGGCCTACACCGGGCTCGGCACCGCCCTGCTTGGCAAAAAGAAGGACGGGCTTGCACTCGCCGCCTTCCGCACGGCAGTCATGCACGCGCCCGAAGACCTCACGATTCGCATGAAATATGCCGAATCAATCAACCGCACCGGCGACCTTGAAGGCTGGGCGGGCGAGCTCGAGAACATCCTCGCGCTCGACCCAGAGCACGGCGAAGCCCACGCGAGGCTTGCTGTCGCTCGCCACTACCTCGGCGACCGTGATGCCGCCCGCCGTGAGATCGCGCTGGCCGATCGTTTCGGAGGCAATGTGCCCCCGCAACTCCGAGTCATGCTCAACAACTGACACCACCCGCTGCAGACAGCAGCCCCACAAGGGAGATTTACACATGCGCACAACTCAGAAGTACGGCAAGAAGTACGGATTGAGCGTGCTCGCGGCGGTGGTGGCAGGCGCAACTTGCGCAGCCGCGCAGCCCGTCGTCGGCCCACAACAGATCGTCGATCCAAACAACACAGGCGGCGCGGCTGTCAACGAGACATCCATGTCCGTTGCCGATGCCAACCCCAACCACATCGTCGGCGGATGGAACGACTACCGCACACAGATCCGCTCGGTCTTCACACGAAGTTGGGATGGTGGCCTGACCTGGTTTGACCAGGAGATCAGACCACCGGCACAATACCAAACCAGCGTCGAGGGCGACCCCATGATGGCCCACGACCACCGCGACGGTACGCTCTATGCGGGTGCGATGGCCTTCGGTGGCGGCGGGGGCATCTATGTCGCCCGCAAGGACCCCAACGACACCTTCTTCCAGCCCTCCGTCATGGCTCGCGTCTCAGGCTCGGTCGATAAGGGTTGGATGGCAGTCGGCCCCGACCCCTTCGACCTCAACGACCCCAACAAGTCCATCCTCTATGTCGCATACAACCAGGGGCTGAGTCGGTCCAGCGACAAGGGCGTGACCTGGCAAGGCCCCGTCTCGCTCGGCAGTGGGCTCGGGTTCCTGCCCCGCGTCGGTCCCAGCGGCACCGTCTATATCCTCTACTGGCCCTTCGGGTCCAACCAGATTCTGATCCGCAAGAGCACCAACGGCGGCCAAACCGTCGGCTCCCCAACACTCGCCGCCACACGCCTGGATGTCTGGGGTGTTGATGGCACCCGATTCCCCGGCGACTTCCGTGTGCCGCCGCTGGCCTATCTCGCGGTGGACCCAACGAACGAGAACCTCTATGTCGTCTACTTCGACACGACCCAGGTCTCCGGCGGCAACCGTGATGTCGATCTCTACTTCACCAAGTCCACCGACGGTGGGTCCAACTGGACCCCCCCCACCATCATCAATGGTGATGTCGGTAACCCCCAGGCCGATTCATTCTTCCCCTGGCTCGAAGTCGACCGCACCGGCCGCATCGGGATGGTTTTCTATGACACCCGCCACGGCAACCGAAACGATAACGCCTCCTCGGCACTCATCGACACCTACTACAGCTACTCAGATGATGAAGGCGCGACCTGGACCGAACACCGCCTCACGCCCACAAGCTGGGACAGCATCTACGACGGCGGGAACGACTTCTTTATCGGCGACTACCTCGGCATGGGGCAGGCCCGCGGTGCAACCGGTGACTACTACTGGCCCCTCTACCTCTCCGGTCAGGCACAGCGGCCCAACCAGTATGTCAACAAAATATACCACCCCTGCCTCGGTGATTTCAACGCTGACGAAACCATCAACACACAAGATGTTCTCGCGTTCCTGAACGCATGGAATGCCCAGGACCCACGCGCCGATATCAATGGTGACAGCACTTGGAACACACTCGATGTGCTCCTGTTCCTCAATGCCTGGAACGATCCCTGCTCGGAATAGATCGAACTTGGGCACGCTCATCGCGCCTCTATGCCCTGAACACCAAAGCCCCACCATCACAATGGTGGGGCTTTTTACTGGAGTCTTCTTGTGTGAACTTGTGAGAAAACCCGTGCGGGGCACCCAACCCCTACGACGCGAACTCTTCAATGCCCGGGCACGAGCACACCAGATTCCTGTCGCCATACGGATTGTCCACCCGAGCGCACGCCGGCCAGAACTTGTCCTGCCGCAACCCGGCAATCGGGTACGCCGCCCGCTCGCGGGTGTAGGGATGCCCCCACGCATCTGTCGCGATCATCTCGGTGGTGTGGGGGGCGTTTTTCAGCGGGTTATCGTCACGGTCGAGCGTGCCCTCCTCGATCTCCCTGATCTCACAGCGAATCGCGATCAGCGCATCGCACAAGCGGTCGAGCTCTTGCAGGGGCTCACTCTCGGTCGGCTCGATCATCAATGTCCCCGGTACCGGGAAGCTCATTGTCGGTGCATGAAAGCTGTAGTCCATCAGTCGCTTGGTAATATCCTCGACCTTCACACCCGCACGCTTCTCAAACCCCCGGCAATCAATGATAAACTCGTGCGCAACTGTCCCATGTTCGCCCACATAGAGAATGTCGTAGTGCCCCTTCAACCGCGCTGCCATGTAGTTGGCACTGAGGATCGCAACCTCTGTCGCGCGCGTCAGTCCGCCTGCCCCCATCAGCGCGATATAGACCCAAGAGATAGGAAGGATGCTCGCGCTGCCCCAGGGTGCGGCGCTGATTGCGCCGATTGCAGAACTTCCCCAACCTAGGGATTGTGATCCCTGAGCGTTTGCAGAATTGTGCATTGTTTGTAGATTATCAAACGGGCGCACCACCGGATGCCCGGGCAGGTACGGTGCGAGATGTTGCGCGACCCCGATGGGGCCGATGCCGGGACCGCCGCCGCCGTGGGGGATGCAGAAGGTTTTGTGCAGGTTCAGGTGGCACACATCCGCCCCGATCCTGCCCGGGTTTGTGAGGCCCACCTGGGCGTTCATGTTTGCACCGTCCATATAGACCTGCCCGCCAGACTCGTGGACGATCTTGCAGACCTCAGTGATTGCCTCCTCGAAAACGCCGTGGGTGCTCGGGTAGGTGACCATGAGTGCTGCAAGTTTATCGCTGTGTTTTCCGGCCTTTGCGCGCAGATCGTCGATGTCGATATTCCCCTGTTCGTCACACTTGACGACGACCACCCTCATCCCCGCGATAACAGCACTCGCCGGGTTGGTCCCGTGCGCTGAAGCCGGGATGAGACAGACATCCCGCCCACCTTCGCCTCTCGCCTCGTGGTGCGCCCGGATCACCATGAGTCCCGCAAACTCCCCCTGTGACCCCGCGTTCGGTTGGAGGCTTACCGCAGCAAACCCCGTGATTTCCGCGAGCCATGTTTCGAGCTGCCCGAACAACTCGCGGTAGCCCTCGGTCTGTTCTGCTGGTGCGAACGGGTGCATCTCGGCAAACTCCGGCCATGTCACCGGCAGCATCTCACTCGTCCCGTTGAGCTTCATAGTACATGACCCAAGCGGGATCGTCGCGTGGACGAGCGACAGGTCTCTTCCTTGCAGCCGAAAGATGTGCCGAAGCATTTCTGTCTCGCTTTGGCAACTGCGAAAGATTGGATGCTCCATGAACGCACTCGTGCGCACAAAGGCCGAGGGAATATCCTCTTTTTGTACCTGTGCAAGCAAATCAACGATCAGGGGCTCGGGCTTTCCAGCCCGAGTCCCGGCGGCATTGTCTGCCCCAAACACCGCAAGCAGGTCACCAACGAGCCCAACATCGGTCGTCTCATCGAGCGTGACACCAACTGTCCCATCACCAAAGTCTCGAAGGTTGATCTCACGCGCCCGCGCTGCCTCCAGCACTGACTCCGCATCCCCCCCAGCAGGCCGAACCCGCAGCGTATCAAACACAAGATCACCCGCGACCTTATGCCCAAGCTCGATGAGCCCTGCTCGCAGCGCCTGTGTCCACAGCCGCACACGCTCGGCAATCGCCCGCAGCCCATCCGCCCCGTGATACACCCCATACATCCCCGCCATGATCGCAAGCAATGCCTGGGCTGTGCAGATATTGCTCGTCGCCCGCTCTCGTTTGATGTGCTGCTAGCGGGTCTGGATCGCCATGCGATACGCGACTTTTCCCGCAGTATCTTTCGAGACCCCGATGATCCGCCCTGGCATCTTCCGCGTGAGCTTCTCGGTACACGCCATGTACGCCGCGTGAGGCCCGCCAAAGCCCATCGGTACGCCAAACCGCTGCACGCTCCCGATCGCAATATCCGCACCCCACTCCCCCGGTGGGCGGAGCAGCGCGAGCGCAAGGGGGTCCGCCGCAGCCACCAGCAAAGCCCCGCACCCATGCGCCGTCGCAGCCAGTTCCTCGTAACACGCGACCCTGCCGTCGGTCGTTGGATACTGCACAAGCACACCCGCGAGCGAATCATCAATCGCCTCAGCTGTCGGTTCGCCGATCACCAACTCAATCCCGAGCGAACCCGCCCGTGTGCGCACAACCTCGATCGTCTGCGGGTGGCAGTCGCTCGCCACGAAAAACTTCTGTCGCCGCGTTGCGCCGACGCACATCGCCATGGCTTCCGCAGCCGCGGTCCCCTCATCGAGCAGCGATGCCCCCGCGATCGGCAGCCCCGTGAGGTCGCTGACCATCGTCTGAAAGTGCAGCAGCGCTTCGAGCCGACCCTGCGAAATCTCGCTCTGGTAGGGGGTGTATTGCGTATACCACCCCGGGTTCTCGAGCACATTGCGCAGAATGACCGGCGGCGTCACGGTGCCGTGATACCCCATGCCGATGCACGATCGGAACACCCGGTTCTTCCCCGCCATCGCTCGAAGCTCACTGAGCAACTCGGCCTCACCCCGTACACGATCGGCGGGTGCGCTCAGCGACATCGGCGTATCAAGCCTGATCCCGCTCGGTACCGTCGCGTCGATCAACGCCCCGAGCGAGTCATACCCGACCCGCTGCAGCATCACATCCACCTCCGCATCTCTGGGGCCGATGTGGCGGCGGGCGAAAGTATCCAAAGGCTCCAGAACCTGCGTGTTGCGTGTTGTCATAGTGTCGAAAGACCTCGGGGAAATGGGGGTGCCTGTTGGGGTGTTCGTGGGGGTGCCTGTTGAGTTCATCTGAGCCTCCATCGCATCCTAGGGATCGCACACCCGCCCGCTTCCAGGTCTTGCCCGCACCCCCCCCGATTTGGGGATATCTGATATACCAAACCCGGGCCCATCCACCTAGACTCCACTCGAACGGGGGGTTCCTGTTTCGATAGTCCCACAATCTCGATCACCAGAGGCCAACTGACCATGCACACTACTCGCTCCCGTCTCACTCTCGCCTCCCTCCTCGCGTGCTCGCTCACGACGGCCGTCTGGGCCCAGGCACCCACAGAGTCTGAACCCGCCCCCAACCCCGTCGATCTCCTTGGTGAAGCCCCACTCGCTGCCCTCCTCGATCGGCTCGGCGAGGATGTCGCCCTCTACGACATGCACATCACAACACTCGCCAACCCCTTCTTTGAGGGCCGCGGCGCGACCACTATTGGCAGTGAACGGGCAGCCGACTACATCACCTTTTACTTCGAGCAGCTCGGCCTCACCCCCGCCTTCCCTGAAGCTGATGACGATGAGACCATCACCCCCAACGCCTCCTACTCGCAGCTCTTTGCCCCAAGTGAGGTCCGCAAGCGCCGTGGCGCTCGCCCGGTCAAGGTTCTAGGGTCTGAAGCCAGCATCCGCATCAGTGACAACGAATGGGCACAGCTCATCCCCGATCTCGATTACTCCGTCCTGGGTTGCTCGGGCACCGCAGAAGTCGAGGGGCAGCTCGTCTTCGTTGGCTACTCGATCTCTGCTGGCGCTGATGGCTATCTCGGGTACCCGCCGGGGACCGACCTTGAGGGCAAGATCGCGGTCGCCCTCCGGTATGAGCCGCTCAACGAGGACGGCTCGAGCAAGTGGTCAGGCGACGACTCGTGGTCGATGTATGCCCAGCTCGAACCCAAGGTCTCTGCTGCGGTGCGTCGCGGCGCGAGCGCGGTCATCATCGTGACCCCTCCGGGCATCCCGGGAGATACTGCGCAACTGGCAACCGCCTCCGAGACCGCACAGGGTGAGTTTGAGATCCCCGTCATCATGCTCAGCCAGGAGCGGGCCGACTTCCTGCTCTCCAAGGCTGACCCCGAGGGCCGATCGCTGCTTGAGCTTCGCAAGATCGTCGATGAGTCCCCCGCGATCATCGACATGCCCGGCGCAGCCATCCGCCTGAGCACCAGCGTGGACCGCACCCCGGATATGACCAGAAATGTCGGTGCAATCCTCCAGGGCAAGGGCGACCTCGCGGGCGAGATCGTCGTCATTGGTGCACACTTTGACCACGCCGGCTATGGGCAGTACGGCGGCCGCGTGCAAGACACCATCCATCCCGGCGCAGACGACAACGCCTCGGGCACAAGTGCCCTGCTCCTGGCTGCTGCGCGCTTGAGTGAGGCGTATGGCGACCTTGCCGACGATGCCAATGCCCGGTCCATCCTATTTCTCGGGTTCAGTGCTGAAGAATGGGGGCTCCTCGGCTCACGCTATTACGCGGCCAATCCCATCGTGCCGATCGAGGACCATGTCTTCATGTTCAACATGGACATGGTCGGCCGTGTGCGCGAGAACGCGATCATGGTCGGGGGGCAGTCCACCGCTGAAGGCCTCGCTGACTGGCTCGCGCCCTTCCTTGAGAAGGCAGACTTTGACACCAAGCCGCTGCCTCGGGGTATTTTCGGCCGCTCTGACCATGCGAGCTTCTTCCAGAAGGGTGTCCCCTGCCTCTTCTTCTTCAGCGGCTTCCACGATGAATACCACGCCCCCGGCGATGTCTCGACACTCATCAACCGCGTCGGTGCTGTCCGCGTCTCGACGATGGTCCAGGAGATGGCTCTTGCCCTGGCGACCCAGCCCGATCGGCCCGTCTTTGTCAAAGACGATGGCACAGGCCGAAGCACCGAAGAGCCGCCCCAGAGACAACGCTCCAATGTCCGCTTTGGTGTCCAGCCCGGCTCCTATGACGCGACCTCCGGCGGGATCACATTCGAGCGGGTCTTCCCGGGCACCTCTGCTGCCGATGCGGGCCTGCAAGCCGGGGACATCATGACCCACTGGGGCGAGACCAAACTCGGCTCGATGGAAGACTGGATGCCCCTCCTCGCGGCTGCCAAACCAGGCGATAAGGTGATGGTCACTTACATCCGCGATGGCGAGAGCCATACCACGGAAGTCACACTCAAAGCTGCTGGTGGGTAAAGGGTGAGGGAGTAGGCAGGGGGCTATTGGTTTCTCTGAGCCCGGGACTTCAGTCCCGGGTTTTTAGTGGTTGCGTAGAAACCGCCCCCCGACTGAAGTCGGGGGCTCTGAAAGGGTGTGTGTATGTACCCAGGTCTGTGATTACCACTCGTTGCCATAGTTGCTTTGGCGACCCGAACGCTGATTCTGGTCGCCCAGCACCGCCCCCCCGACGCCACCGAGAATCGCCCCGGCTGCGGCACCCTTGCCCATGTCGCCGGTCAGGCTCCCGATGCCCATCCCCGCGAGCCCGCCGAGCAGTGCGCCGCTCATGGCCCCCTCGCCAGCGTTATTGCACCCGCCCGCAAGCGTCGCAAACACCAGAGCACCCCCTGCTGCTGCGGCCAACCCGGCCCGGCGTGCGTTCCAACCCAATCCGATACGGTGCTTCGCGTTCATTGTCCAAACCTCCCGGCTGGTCCTGTGCCCACCGGCTTTCCGGTCGGGCGGGGTGTGTGTCCCTAGAGATATCAACGCCTTGGAGCCCGATTTGGTTCCGCTCTGGACGCTGCGTTGTCCAAAATACTAGTAATCACTCACTTAGAGGCCTGGAAAGTAGTATAAATTTGGTTATCGGGCGTTGTTTTCATGGGCTGGGACAGCGGTGTAGGGGAGAGGGTTGGTGCGGGGGTGCGGGGGTGCGGGGGTGCGGGGGTGCGGGGGTGAATGCGTGAGAACTTCCGAGACGACGGCCCCACTGATCTGGTAGAAGGAGTGTAATCTGTATCTGAAAAGGAGCCCATCATGCCCACCCGTCGTGATTTCGTCATAGCCTCAGCAGCCACCGCTGCCACTGCTGCGGCCACCTCCGCCATCCCCCTGCGAGCCTTTGTCGCGGGCAGCGACGAGATCCGCGTCGGTGTGGTCGGCGTCGGCGGCCGAGGCAAGGGGGCGTGTGTCAACTGCCTATCCCACTCCGAGGGTGTCCGCCTCGTCGCGATCGGCGACCTGACCAACGAGATCGCCTCGAATGCCCGCGAGCAGTTGCAACAGACCGAGGTCGGGGCGCAGGTCCAGGTTGCTGACGATGCCCTCTTTGGCGGGCTCGATGCGTATAAGAAAGTCATCAACCACCCCGATGTCGATCTGGTCATTCTCACGACCTCACCCGGCTTCCGCCCGATGCACCTTGCTGAAGCTGTGCGCGCGGGCAAGCATGTCTTTATGGAGAAGCCGGTCTGCGTCGATCCCGCGGGCTATCGCTCGGTCGTCGAGAGCGGCGAGATCGCCAAGCAGAAAGGCCTTGCCATTGTCGCGGGCACGATGTTCCGCAGGCAGGAAAGTTATATGGAAGCGATCAGGCTCATCCACGAGGGCGCGATCGGCACGCCCGTCGGTGGCTCTGCCCGCTATTGCGCCAACGGCATCTGGTACCGTGCCCGCAAAGAGGGCATGACCGACCTCGAATACCAACTCATGAACTGGTACCACTTCGTCTGGCTCAGTGGCGACCAGGTCGTCGAGCAGGCGGTCCACAACATCGACGCGGTCGTCTGGGCGATGGGCGGGCCGCCACGCTCGGCGTTTGGGAGTGGTGGGCAGTTCACACGACCCAAGGACAGCGAGGTCTACGACAGCCTCAGCGTTGATTTTTCGTGGGGCGACGGCATCGAACTCTCGTTTAAGTGCCGACAAATTCCCGGAGCAAAGTCCACCATCTCCAACACCATCGTCGGCACAAAGGGCATCGCCTTTGTCAATCCGGGCGGGTCCAGGGTCGCCACACACGATGGCAAGGTGCTGCTCGAAATCACACACAAGGGGCCATACCCGTATGCGCTCGAGCACTCACACCTGATCGAATCGATTCGCAGTGGTACGCTCATCAACGAAGCCCGGCAGGTCGCGGAGAGCTCGCTGACCGCCGTGATGGCCCGCATGGCGGCTTACACGGGACAGCAGGTTGATTGGGACTTTGTCGCCAACGAGTCGTCGTTGCAACTCATGCCCGATACGCTTGATGCTACCAGCCCTGCGCCGACACCGTTTGTGCGGATTCCGGGCAGACACAAGCTTGTGTGATACGGTTTGCGAAGAGTTCGTGAGTGTCTCTACGAGCCCCGAGCGCAAGCTCGGAAGTCTTTGCCTTTACGAGCCCCGAGCGCCAGCTCGGGTGTGTTTGATCGACTGTCACAGGCAGATCCCAAACCCGAGCTCGCGCTCGGGGCTCGTAAAGGCACATACAAACTTTCGTGATCGGTATGAGACTCTCCTGATCTCGTACAATCGCGTTCGACATGCAGGATCCGCCGGATAACCAAGACTGCAAACGGTCTCGATTCAGGGTCACTGAACGCCAACAGACAGGAGCAGACTCACCCGATGGCCTCCCCCGCACCAATCGAACGCCTCAAGAAGAAGCTCGGGCCTTTCAGTGTCTTTGCGATCGCCATCGGGACGACGCTGAGCGCCGGATTTTTCCTGCTGCCGGGGCTTGCCTTTGCCATCGCCGGGCCTGCGGTCATTCTTAGTTATCTGATCGCGGGCCTGCTGCTTGTGCCAGCGATGCTCTGTATCGTCGAGCTCAGCACCGCGATGCCCCGGGCTGGGGGGGCGTATTTTTACCTCGACCGCAGCCTCGGCCCCCTGGCAGGCACCATCGGTGGCCTGGGCACTTGGCTTGCCCTTACCCTCAAGACCGCGTTCGCACTTGTCGGGATGGGTTTCTACCTGCAACTGCTCCTGCCCGATGTCCCGCCGATGGGTGTTGCGGTGGGGCTTGCGCTGTTGTTTGGGGTCATGAACTGCCTTGGTTCAGCCAGGGCGGGCAAGCTGCAGATCATCCTTGTCATTGGGTTGCTCACGCTCTTGGCGTGGTTCATCGGGTGGGGCGGTGCCACCGTTGACAACTTCGATCACTTTGGAGGGTTCTTTGACGAAGGTGGTGAGGCGATCCTCTCGACTGCCGGGCTTGTCTTTATCAGCTATATCGGGGTGACGAAAGTGGCGAGCATCGCAGAAGAGGTGCGGGACCCTGAGCGCAGCCTGCCTCGCGGCGTGTTCACCGCGTTGTCGTGCTCGATGGTCATCTATGTGCTCGGCGTGGCCGTGATGGTTCTGCATGTCCCAGCCGAGAAGCTCGCTGGCGATCTCACAGTCGTGGCAACCGCTGCCGAGACATTCGCAGGCCGTACCGGCGTAATCACCGTCTCCGTTGCGGCGATCCTCGCGTTCTCCTCGGTTGCCAACGGCGGCATCCTCAGCTCTTCAAGATACCCGCTGGCGATGGGGCGAGACAATCTGGTCCCGGTATTCTTTGCCAAGCTCGACCCGAGAGGCGTGCCGATCCGCTCGGTCGTCTTTACGGTCGCAGCGATCATCCTGTATATCGTTGTGCTTGATCCCATAAAGATCGCCAAGCTGGCGAGTGCGTTTCAGTTGCTCATCTTCGCCTCGCTCTGCATGGCGGTAATCGTGATGCGCGAGAGCCGTATCCCTTCCTATGACCCGGGGTACCGATCCCCATTCTACCCGTGGCTGCAGATTGTCGGCGCAGTCGGGCCGTTCGTGCTCATCGCAGAGATGGGATGGCTGCCCACGCTCTTCTCGACCGGGCTCATCGCAGTTGGCATGTTGTGGTTCCGCTATTACGGCATGAAAAGTGTCTCGCGGACGGGCGCTATCCGGCATGTGTTCGTACGCATGGGGCACGCGCACGATGCCCAGCTGGACAGAGAACTCCGCACCATCCTCAAAGAGAAGGGGCTGCGCGACCATGACCCCTTCGACGAATCGGTGGTGCGGGCGTTCGTGCTGGATGCTGACGAGGGGCAGGACTTTGAGGCGGTCGTTAACCTCGCCTCGGAGAAGTTCGCGTCTCTGACCTCAAGCGAAGCGCACACGCTCGCGACGGCATTCATGCAGGGCACCAGAAGGGGCATGACACCCGTCGCGGGCGGCGTTGCCCTCCCCCACCTTCGGCTGCCCGATCTTGATGAGCCGCTCCTTGTGCTTGCCCGGTGCAACGGGATGCATATCCCTGTCGGCGATGCGTTCGGACATCTGGAAACCTCCGAAGGCACCTACGCGATCTTCTTCCTGTTAAGCCCTGAAGATGATCCGGGCCAACACCTGCGGATCCTGGCTCAGCTCGCAAGCCGTGTCGATCAGGAGGGCTTTCTTGAGGAATGGCGAGCCGCGGGCAGCGAACAGCTGCTCAAGGAGATCCTCCTTCGTGACGAGCGGTACTTATCTGTGGTTGTTGCTCGCGAAGGGTCAACCGAGAACATGATCGACAAGGCTGTCCGGGACCTCGACCTGCCCGAAGAGTGCCTCATCGCCATCCTCCGTCGCGGCGAAGAGAGCCTCGTCCCCCGTGGCACCACCGTGCTCCGCCAGGGCGATCAGCTCACGATTCTGGGAAGCCGGGATGCGCTAGTTCAGCTTCGTGCTCGGTATGGGGTGGGGTAGTTGCTCTGGTCATATCTGAAGCCGGGTTCCATTGTCGGGTGCCATGGCCTCGGCTCGGCGTGGGCATGATCTGCTTGGCAGAGTGAGATAGACGAGGCTCATGGTTACCGTATCCGTCTGGAGGCGAGCAGGGCGAGGGGGGCGAGGGGGGTGAGTGTGGAGGGGGTGGGGATGGGGAGTGTGATGACCCAGCCCTGGGTGCCGAGTCCTTGGATGACACCGGTGCCGCTGATCGTACGACCATCGGCAGAGATACCGGACGCGCTGTTGAGCTTCACCCACCCTTCGGCCCTGACATCGATGCCGTAGTCGAGGAGGACATCCATGATCGGGCGCATACCCCAGTCCGGGGTCCAGATGAACGCATGTTCAGCGCTCCACTGCGAATCTGCGGCATATCCCCGGCCGACGATTACGCGACCGTCATCGCTCACATCATAGGCGTAGCTATATCGCAATCCGGATTCAACGCCATCGAACCATCCGAGCCCGTGAATGTTGTTGTCTGGACCCCAATACACAGCCTGGGTAGATGAGAACCCGTCGTCTCCTCGTGACCTGCTGGAGCCGACGATCCAGCTGCCGTTGGACGAGATGGCACGCGCTCCGCTGGAAAAAACGGATTCGTCGAGCACGCCGAGCCCGACCATGCCTTCACTTTCTGTCCAGCGAAATGCCTCGCTACTGCTTCCACCGACGATGATGTTCCCATCGGGCGTGACATCCTGCACGGAACCGCCGGGGTCATTCTCCCGCAAGAACCCCATCCCCTGCATGCCGTATTCTGGTGTCCATCGGAAGGGTTGGCCATAGTTCTTGCCTCCGATCTCGACCGAACCGTTGCCGACGATGACGCGGCCGTTGCGAGAAA
>JAJRZG010000312.1 GCA_024275365.1 Planctomycetota bacterium
GAGAGGGGGGGAGTGGGGGTTGGGTGGGGTTGTTTTTATGTGGGGGAGTCGGGGTGGTGTTGAGATGTGGAGAAGGGGGAGAAGTGGGAGAAGAAGGAGCCCTCTCCCCGGCCCTCTCCCACGAGGCGCGGGAGAGGGAGGTGGAGCCCTCGCTTGGGCGAGGGAACCGGTCGGCGCGGGATGGCCCGGCGCTGCCGCTTCGGGCTGTTTTGGTGGGGGTGCTGCGGGGGTTGTTGGTATGGGGGTTGTTGGTGCGGGAGAGGGTGCGGAGGATGGCTGTGGCGGCGCGACGGCGTTCGATTGGGTCGCTTGTTGTGCGGGCGGTGTCGCGGAGGTGCTCGATGGCCTCCTTGATGACCTCGTTTCGCCAGAGTTGGCGTTGGTGGTTGTGGAGCGTGCGGAGGGCTTAGAGGGCTTGTTGAATGTTGGGCTGGGTGAGCCAGAGGGCGAGGTCGAGCTCGGTGAGGTTTTTAGATGAGGCGAGGGCTTGGAGGTCGGTGGCTGGGTTTGTGAGGGCGATGAGGAGGGAGCGGTCGGAAGGGGTGATGCTGGGGGAAGGCATCGAGGCATCGAGGCAGTGAGGCATCGAGGGGGGAGGGGGAGGGGGAGAAATCGCACATGGCAAATGGGCACATGGCCAAGCAGGAGGGTGAGGGGATTGGAGTAGGAGGCCGAGCATCTGGGTTGAAGATAGTGGGTTGAGCTTTGAGTGCAAGGGGATTTGGAGAGAGGTGCGGAAGAGTGCGCACGGGGGTGGGTGTTGGGGGGAGATTGGCGCACATTTGGGGGTATTGGGGTGAGGGGGGGTGGTGTGCGGGACCCAGGGATTGGGATCCCTGGGCTTTGGAGATGGATGGGAGTTGGCAGCACTGTGCTGCGGAGGAGGGGGAGAAGAGGGAGGAGAGGAGTTGGGGCGAGTGGTGGAGGCGTAGTGAGAGAGTGAGATATTGGGAAGGAGAGAGGATTTGAGATTTAATATTTGAGATTTGAGAATGGGGGAGCGGGGATTTGGTGGAGTTGTTGTTGTGTGGGGGAGGAGGGGTGGTGGTTGGATGTCGTGGGACCGCCTTCCAAGCGGTGCGCACCGGCTGGAAGCCGGTGCCACGGTGAGGGTGTTGTCTCATTGACTGTTATTGGTTCCTGACACCTTTTTTTCCTCCGATGAATGCGCTGCTGGCCTCGTCGAATCCGGCATCAAACACTCCGCCAAAGACGGAGGTGTCGAGGTGTAGGCCCGGAGAAGTCGTTGCAACGCACTCACAGATTCCCCCGTCTCTCCTGCTCGATCTCGAGCGCTTCGAAGAGGGCCTTAAAGTTGCCTTTGCCGAAGGACTGGGAGCCTCGGCGGGTGATGATTTCGAAGAAGAGGGTTGGGCGGTCCTGGAGGGGTTTTGTGAAGAGTTGGAGGAGGTAGCCTTCGTCGTCGGCATCGACGAGGATGCCGAGGTCTTTGATGCGGGTGTGGTCTTCTTTGACTGCTTTGTGGCCGTGCTTGGTGAGCATGGTGTTGACGCGGTCCCAGACGGCGTCGTAGTAGGTGTCTGGGAGTGCGAGGAAGTCGACGCCTCGGCGGCGGAGTTCGGCGACGGATTCGAGGGCGTCATCGGTGCGGAAGGCGAGGTGCTGGACGCCGGGGGCCATGTTGTGCCATTCGAGGTACTCCTGGATCTGGCTCTTCTTTTTGCCGGGGGCTGGCTCATTGATGGGCATTTTGATGAGGTTGTTACCGCTGGACATGACCTTGGACATGAGGGCGGAGAACTCGGTGGAGATGTCGGCGTCGTCGAAGTGTTTGAACATGGTGAAGCCCATGACCTCGGCGTACCACTCGACCCAGTGGTTCATTTTGCCGAGCTCGACATTGCCGACGAGGTGGTCGACATATTTGAGGCCACAGGGGTTCGCGGTGTTGTGGTCGTTGACGGGTGAGTGCATTTTTTTGAAGACAGGCATGAACTCGCCACCGGCTTTGACCTTGGGGAGGGCGTAGTCGCCTGAGCGGCTGACGAAGGAGAGGATGCAGCGGCCATAGGTTTTGATCGAGGCAACGACGACGGTGCCTCGTTCGTCTGTGATCTCTCTGGGTTCGCGTGCAGACTCTGCGCCGTTTTTGATGGCTTGCTCGTAGGCCTTTACCGCATCGTGGACGGTGAAGGCGACATCTTTGACACCGTCGCCGTAGAGCTTGACCTCTTCGGCTGCGGGGTGGTCTTTGGTGAGGGGGGTTGTGAACATGAGGCGGATATTGCCCTGGGTGAGGAGGTAGTCTGACTCATCTCGCGAGCCGGTGGTGAGGTCGGCGATCTGTGAGATGTTGAAGCCGAAGGTGTGGGCGTAGAAGTAGGCGGCCTGCTTTGCGTTGCCGACATAGAAGCGGACATGATCGACATCGATGAGGTGGAGGGGGTCTGTGGCGGGGGAAGTTTGGGTGGCGTTTGTTGATGCAGTGGTCATTTGATTGGCTCCATGCTTGTGGATCGAGTCATGTGATGCTCATGAGTGAACCGATGATTGTAGATGATTGGTTTGGTGCTATGGGCACGGGTTTGTGTTGCTGTGGGAGAATGTGTGCCCGTCATAGGTGCTCAGAGCTTTGTCCACGGCACCCAGTTGCGCCCGGGGCACCCGGCGTATGATTTTTGTCTGGATTGTGTTCGTCTGTTTGTGTCCTGAGTATAGATGACAGTGCGTGGGGAGAGACCTACGCTTCGTCCTGATTCGCGGCACCTTGTCGGGTGGGTTCTCCCCCGCCACAGTGTGTGCAAGTTCGTGGGCCCAGGCGTTGGGCAAGGGTAGTGCTTCGTGGCCAAGCGCGAGAGCCGGATGGATTCGGTGGCGTTTTGAGCATGAGGACATGTGCGGATGAGTGATCAATTAGAGCGTGTTCGGTTTGGGCCGTACCGGTTGGTGCGGGAGTTGTCAGCATCACCTGTTGGACAGCGGTGGCTTGCGCTTCTGGAGAGTGACCAGTCGAGCCACGCGGTGTATCGGTTTCCGTCGTTGCCGGACCGTGTGTGGCGTCGTCGGCATACTCGGGCGATGCATGTGCTTGCGGAGCTTCATCACCCGCACCTGCTTGCGGTTGAGATGTATTCGTTTGAGGTTGGGGACGAGCCCTGGGTCGTGACGCCGTATACCGGCAACCATGACAATATTGTGCTGCTTCGGGATGTTGTGCAGGCCAAGGGGGAGAGTCTGTCTGCGGCTGAGGCTGAGCGTGCGGTGCTGCAGGTGCTTGAGGGGATCGGGTATGCGCATTCTGTTGGCGTGTGCAACGGGCCTGTTGTGATGGGTCAGTTGCTTGTTGATCGTCGCGGGCGGGTGCTGATTGAGCTGTATGGTGTTGCGCGTGCGCTTGCTGGGCTTGAGACGGGGAACTCTGAACTTGTGCGTGATGAAGTGCGGTCGGTGGTTGAGATTGCGTACCGGTTGGTGACGGGGCTGGATGCCGATGAGCCTCGGATTCGTGCGTGTAGGCTTGTCAAGAAGCTGCCACGGGCGTTTGAGGAGTGGCTCGAAGAGGGGCTGCACCCCAGTGGCGGGTTCCGCACTGCTGAAGAGGCGATCTCGAAGCTGCCCCACCGTCGCTCCGAGCCCGAGCCTTCGCGGGTGCGGACTGTGCTTGGTCGGCTTGCGACCTGGTCGCGGTGACACCATCCCTCTGGGATATTGATGTATTTGCGTGTGGATGGAACTGGTCGATGACCAGTATGGGTGAATCACAACCTCTCTGACATATCGAACCGGTCCACGCTGGACTGTGTCTGTTCTGTTGACACCATCCTCATGCTTGGAGTTCTCCTCGCCGTATGGCGTAGGCCAGTATCTTCATCGAGGCTTTGGGGATCATCGTCTCCGCCTTGCGGCTGCTCAAGGTCGACAGCGTGGTCCCGTGCGGCACTTTGTGCAGCCCGATCGCTTCACGCAACGCGGGGGTAAGACGGAGCAGTTCACAGTTGCCTGGGGAGTCGTTCTTGTTCACCGTGGGTAGTACAGGGCATGTCAAGAGTTGTGGTTGTGTGAAGTCCAGTGGCACGCGGTATGGGATCGGCGCAACAAGTTCAGCGTACAATCGGCGTGGTCTCTTCCTCGGAGGGCGTGTCGGCACTCTCGCCATCGACAGTGTCGCCATCAACACCCGCAGCCCAGCGGATGGCGCCGATGATGTGCTCAAGGAACCACTGCTCGGCGTAGCTCTTTATGGTGTGCCCGCCGCCGGTATAGAAGGCCCGCCCGCCTCCAAACTCGTGGCACCAGGCGATGGGGTGGTCGTCTCCCATGGTGCCGTTTTTGTAGGTTGATTCGTCGAGTTCCATGAGCACCCGCACCTTGCCTCTGGGGCTCTCTCGAAAGTTGTACCACTCGTCGGTGCGTTTCCAGGCCTCGTCGAGGTGGCTGGTTGCGGGGTGGTTTCGGTCGATGACCCTCACGACGGCTGGTTGTACGGTGGGGTGGCTCTTGAAGTAGCCGCCGACGAGTTGGCCGTACCAGGGCCAGTCGTACTCGGTGTCGGCAGCTGCGTGGATGCCGACGAAGCCCCGTCCCTTGGCGATGAAGCCCTCAAAGGCGGCCTGCTGGTTTTCGTCGAGGATGTCGCCGGTGGTGCTGAGGAAGACAACGACAGCGTATTGATCGAGGTTGGCGTCGGTAAATTCGGTTGGGTCTTCGGTGGCATCGATGATGAAGCCGTGGACTTCGGCGAGAGCCTCGATGGCGGCGATGCCGTCGGGGATGGAGGCGTGGCGGAAGCCTGCGGTGCGGGAATAGATGAGGACACGAGGGGGCTGGGCTATCTGCTCGATGGCCCCGGGCTGGGTGGCGGGTCTTGCCTGAGCACCCGGGATCGTCATAGCGAGGAGAACGACAGCAGCAAGTCTCAGCATGTTGGCATGATACCGCACCCTGGATGGAGAGGGCGAAGAAATCAACTCCATAGATACTGGTTCGTTCGCGTGGATGGTTTCTGTGTGCCACTTGTCAAAGACCAGTGTGGAGTGTGGGTGTTGTCCGCGATGTTGGGCGGTACCGCACTGGACTTTGTCCAGTGGCACCCGGGACATCCCGCAGTGGACATTGTCGAGTGGCATCCGCATACTATTCATAGCTTGCATACTATTCACTCGCCCTCACCCCGATGCCTCCAACCCCAAGAGAGACTGGCCATGCCTACGAAAGTCGTCCTCGCCTATTCCGGTGGCCTCGATACCTCGGCGGTTATCCCGTGGCTCAAAGAGAACCTCGGGTGCGAGGTCATTGCGTATGCGGGTGATGTCGGGCAGGGAGCCGAGGAACTCGAAGGGCTGGAGGAGAAGGCAATTGCCTCGGGCGCGTCGGCGTGCAGGATCGTCGATCTGAAGCGGGAGTTTGTCGAGAGCTACATCTGGCCCACGCTGATTGCGGGCATCCACTACGAGCAGGACTACTTGCTCGGTACCTCGATCGCCCGCCCTTTGCTCGCTCAGGCCCAGGTCGATGTCGCCCGCGAGTTTGGGGCAGATGCGGTCGCCCACGGCTGCACGGGCAAGGGCAACGATCAGGTTCGGTTTGAGGCGACCTTTGCTGCGCTCGCGCCCGACTTGGAGATCATCGCCCCTTGGCGTGTGTGGGATATCGAGAGCCGCGAGGACCTGCTGGCGTATCTCGCTGAGCGCAACATCCCCACGACCTCGACTGCCGCGAAGATCTACTCGCGCGACCGGAACCTGTGGCACATCTCCCACGAGGGCGGCCCGCTGGAAGACCCGGGCATTGCCGGGCCAGACGATGTGTGGATGCTCACGACCAACCCCGCTGATGCGCCGGACACGCCACAGGATGTGGTTATCGAGTTTGAGGCTGGTCGCCCGGTTGCTGTCGATGGTGAGCGTCTCGCCCCCGAGTCCCTTGTCGAGCACCTCAACGCTGTGGCCGGGGCGCACGGGGTTGGTCGGATCGATATCCTCGAAAACCGGTGCGTGGGGATGAAGTCTCGCGGGCTGTATGAGACACCGGGGGGGACGGTGCTGGTCGAGGCGCTCAAGGGGATCGAGCAGTGTGTGCTCGACCGTGAGACGACGCAGTGGAAGCAGCAGATGTCTCTGACCTATGCGAAGCTGGTGTATGATGGCAGGTGGTTTACGCCGTTGCGTGAGGCGTTGAGCGCGTGTGCCGAACGGCTCGCTGAGCGCCTGACCGGTACGGCGACGGTGCGGCTCTTCAAGGGGTCTGCGATGCTGGTCGGTCGCGACAGCCTGTGGAGCCTGTACGAGGAGGACTACGCGACCTTCAGTGAGGAGGAGGGTTATGACCAGAAGCACGCTGAGGGGTTTATCCGGCTGATAACACTCTCTGAGCGGATCGCGGCGGTGAAGTTTGGGGCGAATGGGGGGAGGGTAATCTAACAGATGATCCGTTACACTCGCACATTCTCCGCTTGGCAATGGAGCCACGCACAGTCCTAAGCAGAATCCTCAGATGAGCAACAACACCATGAAGACCCTCGAGTTGGTCCCCTACTTGAGCGTCACCGATGCCAAAGCAGCTGTCGCCTTCTATTCGCAAGTCTTCGGAGTTGAGCCGGTGCTCTTGCTCGACATGCCCGATGGCCGGATCATGCATTGCGAGTTTCACATCGGCTGCGCGAGATTCTTTGTGAGTGAAGAACTGCCCGAGCACGGCGGCACGCCAAGCCCCGCGACGCTGAAAGCTACGACGGTCGCCATACACCTCTATGTCGATGACTGTGACGCGATGGTTGCCCAGATGAAGACCAACGGCGCGACGGTGCTCGTGGAACCGGCGGACATGTTCTGGGGCGAGCGGTTCGCACGAGTCCGTGACCCCTTCGGTCACGAATGGGGTGTCACAACACACCTGCACGACATGACGCCAAGCGAGATTCAGGCTGCAGCCGCCAAGCTGTTTGAGGGTGAGCAGTGGTAGTCACGATATCTGGAACCGTTGCTGGGTGCCGTGGTCTGAACGCAGCGCAGCGGAGTGAAGGCCACGCGGAGGATCCGACCACTCGACCCACGACCGACACCCCGCGTGGCCTTCCTCGTCTTCGACTCGTCAGACCACGGCACCCACAATGACGCGACCAGCGCAATACCATTCGCCATGCCCACCCCCAACCCCCACAACCCACACAACCCACACGCCCTCTGGGGGGGGCGATTCGCTGCTGGACCGGACGAACTCTTCCGGGCTCTCAACGACTCGCTGCACTTTGACTGGCGGCTTGTTCGTCATGACATCGCCGGCTCGCGGGCGTGGGCTGCTGCGCTTGGTCGGGCTGGGGTGCTGACCGCGGGTGAAGTTGGCGAGCTTGATGCGGCGCTTGTTGATCTTGATGCCGAAGTGGACGGGATGCCCACCCCACCGAAACAAGCGGGCGAGACGCCCACCCCACTGGGTGCAGAGGATGTCCACACCTGGGTGGAGCATCGGCTCATTGCTATGCTTGGGCCGTTGGGCAAGAAGCTCCATACGGGGCGAAGCCGAAATGACCAGGTTGCCACTGATCTTCGGATGTGGACACGGGCCGCGATTGACATCCGCATTGCCGAGCTTCGTGAGTTTCAGCGTGCGCTGCTCCGCCTTGCGGAGCGTGAGCTTGCGCCGGAGGACGATGCCGCCAACCCCACACCCTTCCCCGGCTACACCCACCTCCAGCGCGCCCAGCCCATCCTGCTCGCTCACTGGGCACTCGCACACTTCGAGGCCTTTGACCGCGATGCCGCACGCCTGGCTGACGCCCGCACCCGGCTCAACCGCTGCCCCCTCGGCTCGGCTGCCCTTGCTGGCACCGCCTACCCGATAGACCGCGATGCCCTCGCTGCCGACCTCGGGTTCGATGACCCCACGCCCAACAGCCTCGACGCGGTCGCCGACCGTGACTTTGTTGCCGAGACGCTTGCTGCTGCTGCACTCTGCGCGACGCACCTCTCGCGGCTGGGCGAAGAGCTCATCGTCTATTCGTCCTGCGAGTTCGCGCTTGTCGAGATGGACGAGGCGGTCACCAGCGGCTCATCGATCATGCCTCAGAAGAAGAACCCTGATGCCTGCGAGTTGCTCCGTGGCAAGGCCGGTCGCATCATCGCGGCCCACACCGGGTTCCTCATCACGCTCAAGGGTCTGCCCTTTGCCTACAACAAGGACCTGCAGGAAGACAAGGAGCCGTTGTTTGACAGCCTCGACCAGCTGGGGCTGTGCCTTCGTGTTGCTGCCCGTGTGGTGGATGGGTGCGTCTTTGACCGCGACCGGTGCCGGGCTTCGGCGCTTGCGGGGTTTGCGAATGCAACCGAGCTTGCTGATTATCTCGTCGAGCAGGGCGTGCCCTTCCGCGATGCGCACGCGCAGGTTGGTGCGCTGGTGCGCATGGCCCTTGAGCGCAACACCACGCTCGAAGCCCTCTCCCTCGATGACCTCCGCACACACGCCCCGGCGGTCGGGGAGGATGTTGCCACCCGCCTCACGCTCGATGCCACGCTCGCCAAGCGGGATGTGCTCGGAGGCACCGCCCCAGGCCGCGTCCGTGAGGCGCTCGCTGCTGCCAAGGCCCGGCTACAGGAGGGGTGAGCCGGGTGCCACTGGACAGAGTCCAGTGCGTGGCCGTCCGACATCTCGGACAACACCCGGCCCCCGACAGCTCCGCACTGGTCTTCGACCAGATGGGGATGAAGACCTGCTGCTCCTCACCGGAGCTACAAACTCTGGTGGGTTGAACATCCCATCAAGGAGCAACAGGCATGAGTACGAGCACGATAGCGGTCTGGGTCGGGTTGGATTATCACCAGAAGAGGACACA
>JAJRZG010000039.1 GCA_024275365.1 Planctomycetota bacterium
GCTCTCGATGGGGGACGACGCGGCTGAGCCATTCACCGACGAGCGGAGCCATGTCACACACCTGGCGGTTTCGGAGGTTTCGCTCGGGGGCGGGGTCTCGTGGGAGGAGCTTGTCAAGGCGACAGCGGGAGAGGTTGAGGGCGAGCGACCTTTGGTCGAGCATGTGGACTTTGCCTACTTCGGCGTGCTCCGACCGACCGTCCCGACGACGGACCAAGCATCCCATATAGCGACAACACCCACCCGGGGCGAGGCGCTCTCGGTGCAGCAGTGGATCGACCAGCTCAACGAAGCGCTGGTGAGCGAGGATACGGGTGAGGCTGCGAGCGAGATTCTTCTCTATGTCCATGGCTACAACACCGAGTATGCTGCCAACACCGGGATGGCAGCAGAGATTTGGCACTACGGAGGACGGCGGGGGGTCGTGGTGAGCTTTGCGTGGCCCTCACAGCATCGGCTGCTGGGGTATGGAGCGGACAAGGCCAACGCGGCCTACTCCGTTCGGCACCTCCGGCTGTTGCTGGCGTTTCTGGCCAAAGAAACCGAGGCAACGCAGATCCACATCTTGGCGCACAGCGCGGGGTGTCCGATCGTGGTCGATGCCCTGCGGGAGCTTCGGCTCATCGAGAGCAGGGCCTCGGCTGAAGAACTGCGAGCGCAGTACCGGATAGGCCGGGTCGTGCTGGCTGCCCCGGATATGGACCTGATGCGGTTATTCAATGCCAAGCTCGACAGGTTTGATGATCTGGCTGAGCGCGTGGTGGTCTATGCCTCGCGCGACGACTCGGCGCTTCGGCTGGCGAGTTTGCTCTTTGCCAACGATCGGCTGGGAAGGTCGGTGGGGCACCTGACCGACTGGGAACGCAAGGCGGTGCTCGCCTTCACAGATATCGAGATGGTCGATGTCTCCAAACCCGAGGATCTGCTCGGCGACTTCCTCGGGCACGGCTACTACCACCGTGACCCGTGGGTGAGTTCGGACATGCTGCTCTTTCTGCGGTACGGGCTGGCTGCAGCCGACCGGGGACTCGAGCGGGATAGCACGACGGGATTCTGGACCTTTCCGGCGGACTACCTGGATCGGTTGCGGGCTCTCGAGGTGGGTGAAGGGAAAGTCGCGGGCAGAGAGGGGGAATCCTGAAGGCGGAGCCCGAGCCCGGTCGATGGGAGGGGCAGACCTATATAAAGGAGGCTGTCCTTGACCGATCCGACTGGATATCAGAGTGATGCAGTGATGGCGGGTGTCGAGGTGCAGCTCTCGTCGCTTATCGATCAGAATCCCAATGATCCCAAAATTCTCCAGGCGGTCGAAAAACTACTCGGCGCAACCGATGGCTCGGCAGGGGCGATGCGGCTGCTCTTTCAGTTGTACCTGCATTCTGGTCTGTGCGAGGGGAGTCGGGGAATCGTGACTGCGATTATCGTGAAGATGATCCGTCACAATGCGGGGTTGTTTGATCCTCGGCCGCTCGGGCTCGATCCCGCACAACAAAGTTTCAAAATGATCTACCGGGGGCTCAAACACCACCTCGATCAGGCGGTTGATGAAATCGACCTACTCGCCCGGTTTCAAAACGGCGAAATGGATGAGCGGGTCTCCCCCAAGTTCATCGTGGCAATTCCCAAGAGCGGCTCGTCGCTGCTTGGCATGTGCCTGGGGGGGATGATCGCCCTGACCAGGGGCGGTTCGCCAGCGAAGGACCCGTTCCTCTTTCGCGGCTATCCGGCATGGTGGAGCCTGGGAGCGACGCACGACTGGGATCTGCGGCCCGAAATCGGAATGGACCCGCTTTTCAAGCGGTTTCCCGGCGGGGTCTACAAAGGACATATCGCTCCGAGTGAAAAAAACTTTGCCGTGCTCGGGCTCTATAAGGCTTCACGATACCTGGTCGTCATCCGAGACCCGCGCGACCAGATCGCGGCTGCCTATTGCGACAGCATCCGGGCACGACAGCGAGTGGGCAAAGCTGACAACGAAGCTGTGACCGGTGTTGAAGCTGTGCAAGCCGACCTGCTGCGATATATGCAAAGCGGTAAGCTGCTCGATAATCTGACCTTTGTCGGCAAGTGGCTGATGATGCGCGACCATGCACGGTCGATGGTGGTCACCTTCGAGCGGCTGCTGGCTGAGCCCGAGACGGTGCTCGGTGAAGTCGCCCAACACTTCCAGCTTGATGTCAATGCAGCTCAGATCCGCGAGGTGTATGCACGGGCCAGCGGGATGACCGATCGCGTCAGTGGGCAGGACACGAGCGGACACGACACAACAATCTATCCCCTCGGCTGGACGGGGCGTGTCAGAGTATGGCAAACCTATTTTTCCGACGAGGCAACTGCGGCCTTCGAGCGGAGCTTTGGGGGGTTCAGCGAGATGTGCCCGTGGGGCAGATCGATCAGAGAGATGTACCCGGAGATCGACCGAGGGTCTGAAGCCATACTTCAGGTGTCTGGACGCAAGGGGGAGGCCAACGCTGAGGCCCTGCGAAGCGTCGGATAGATCTGGTGTTCTGGCAGGAGGCGAATCCGACGCTTCGAGGACTCAGCGTCGGCCTCCTCATCAGGGCTTTGCTTGACTGTCCCCCTCCCCGGACCGATACTTCCTGCGTGAACCCCTCGCCCGCACAACTGCTTCTTGCTCTCTTCGACCCGCTCTGACGCGGCTGCGGCATCCCGTTCATACCACCGGGCTCCGCGATCCGCGGGGCCCGGTTCTTTTTTTGCCACCCTTCCCCATACACCACCTGTCTCCCGACACCCATACCCGAGCACGCCATGACACCCGAAGCCGAACAACAGAAGATGCCCCGCGAGACCGCCCCCTATCGCTACACCGCTAAGATGGCTGATGAGATCGAGACCCGCTGGCAGGCGTGGTGGGAGGAACACGAGACCTTCCGCGTGCCCAACCCGGGCGAAGCGGGGTTTGATGCGAGCAAGCCGAAGTATTACTGCCTGGATATGTTCCCCTATCCCTCGGGAGCGGGGCTGCATGTGGGGCACC
>JAJRZG010000040.1 GCA_024275365.1 Planctomycetota bacterium
ATAACAGTCATTATAGGACCTTGCATTGAGATATTCGTTCGCTTTCATATCTTAGAACAATACCACCAACATTCTAGGACCTTGCATTGAGATATTCGTTCGCTTTCATATCTTAGAACAATACCACCAACATTCATGGCTGTGCGAGCGTTGCAAGGCAGTGCTCAGTGATAGCCGCCACCGGGACGACTTCCCCCTTGCCCTCATCGGATCGTGCCTTGAACTCAACGCCCCCAGCATCGAGAGCCTTCTGGCCGATTGTCAGACGCAACGGCATCCCGATCAGATCCGCATCCTTAAACTTCACGCCGGGCCGCTCCTTGCGGTCGTCGAGGAGCACATCGAGCCCCGCCTTTGCTAGCTCCTCAGCCAGTTGCTCAGCGAGAGCCGCGTGCTCGGCATCGTTGGGCTTCATCAGCACGATCTCTACATGGAATGGTGCGATGGCAGCAGGCCAGATCATGCCGCTCTCATCGTGGCTCATCTCGACACACGCGGCCATCGTTCGGCTCACCCCGATGCCATAGCACCCCATAATGACCGGCTGGCGCTTCTGATCGGCATCCATCACGACAAAGCCCATAGCCTCGGAATACTTGCTCCCGAGCTTGAAGATGTGCCCGGTTTCCAGGCCTCGCTGGATGACGAGAGTCGCCCCCGCTGCCCGGGGTGAGGGGTCGCCAAATTGGGCATTGCGTATGTCTGCCACCTTTACATAACTCACGAATGCTCCGTTCTGTTCACATTCTGAAAGGGATTGTGCCATATCCCGTTGCCAGTTGAAGCCGGTGACATGGTGGTCGGGCTCGTCTGAGCCAGTCGCCCAAACTCGATCTCCCTGCGCTGCATCCGGATCGATAACAAGCAGGCAGTTCGGCACAGTGTCTGCTGCGCGCGGGCTGACATACCCGATCGCAAACCCTGCGCTCTTGGCGAGTTTCTCATCTGCAAGCACAACCTTGAAACCTATCGCATCGCGGATCTTGCCCTCGTTGACATCATGGTCGCCACGAACTGCTGCTAGCACCCACTCCGTCTCGCCGCTGTCGGCTCCGGGCGCAGGCTGAAAGACCAGCGTCTTGAGCATGCCCACAGCAGTCACACCGAGGTACTCGGCGACACCTTCGATCCCGGGCATGTTGGGAGTGTGGACCTTGGTGAGTGGGAGCATGGCGGGCGTGACGCCCGCCCCACTGTCTGTTCCACTGTCTGCCCCAGTGGCTGTTGCATCAAACGACCACTCCCTCTCGCCGATCTCGCACTTCTCAATATTGGCTGCATACCCCGACTCAGGGCAGCGAAAGATCGTGTCCTCACCGGTCGGACAGTTGACCATAAACTCATGGCTCGCCGATCCACCGATCGGGCCACTCTCGGCTTCCACGACTGTGAAATCAAGCCCGCACCGGCCAAAGACATTGCAGTACGCCTGATACATCCGGTCGTAGGTTTCGTCGAGCCCCCCCGCCCCTTCAACTGCAAGGTGGAACGAGTACGCGTCTTTCATGATGAACTCGCGCCCTCGCAACAGCCCAGCCCGAGGCCTGGGTTCGTCTCGAAACTTCGACTGGATCTGATACAGCGTCAAAGGCAACTGCCGATAGCTCGTCACCGCGTGTCGAAGGAAATCGGTGATAACCTCTTCATGCGTGGGTCCAAGTGCCGTCGCCCGTCCGTGACGATCTGTGAACTGGAACAGGTCGTTGCCATAGTCGTCTGCCCGGCCTGTCTCTGCAAAGAGCTCCATCGGGACCATCGCAGGCATAAGCATCTCACTCCCACCAGCAGCGTTCATCTCTTCACGGATGATCTGCTCAATCTTGCGCAGGCTCCGCCACGCCAGGGGCAGATAGTCATACACACCCGAAGCGACCTGGCGGATATACCCCGCCCGCAACAGCAGTTGATGGCTCGGAGTGGTCGCCTCGGCGGGGGCTTCGCGGAGCGTCGGGATAATCGTCTGCGACCAGCGGACGACCTCGCCTCGACGGGTAGTGACAGGCGACCAGGAAACTGTGGCAGTGGCGTGTTCATTCATAGGGAGCAAGTCTATGCGGGCAGAACCTCAAACCCCGGATGGACACGAGGGGAGCGAGCTTCTGGACAGGAAGCGAGCCGGCTTCTGTGAAGCCGGTTTCTTTGGGCGCATCCGATCGTGACACACCAGATGTGCAGAATACACGGACCCACAGGGACCGGCTCGCGCCTGGGTGTTCAGTCGTATTGAACTGCGGGCTCCGTCTGCACCCACCCCGCGTCACCAAGTGCTCCGAGCCACGCCCGCCGCTCGACACCAGCGAGTGACTCAACCTCGGGTTCCCCATGCCGATGCCACCACCAGCACAGATACGCCGGGGCATCCAGATCGACAGCAAGGTCTGCGATCTGGCTGTCAGTCAGATCGACAAGGGGTGTCTCGATCGTAATCTCATCCGCAGCAGCATCACTCTCAAGCAGGCTCAGGCGAGAGACAAGCAGTGCCCGATCGACGGCAGCCGCGATCCGATCAAGCTGAGCGGGCACGCTGTCATGGTCGGCGTGATATTGCACAGGCCAGATGATCCGCTGGCACCAAGCCCCTCGGGCAACCTCGACCGCTGCCAGCAACCCAAGCGTGTCGAGCAGGCTCGCCTTTGCCGCGATGCTCCCCAGCCGCAACTCGGGTGTCTCAATGCTCTCAAACCGGAAAAACCTCGCAAGCGATGTGACAGCCGCATCCTGCACCGCAGCAAGCACCGGCTGGCTCGTCCAGGGCATAAGCGAGACCACCCCCCCACTCTTGCCCCCCCCGTTCCCGTCTCCATCCTGCGCACCACTGGAGATCGCCCGCTCGGCTTCGATCGCCGCAGCCACCAACGCGGGCAGCCCGCCGTCGGTGATGATGATGGCGCTGGGTGGTGTCGTGCTCACGCCAAGAGTGTACCGCGCCGCTCAGGGTTGTGGCGTGGGGGGCGTCGAGAGGGTCTGTGCGTAAAACCCCCGCACCTCATCCCCGAGTCGGGCCAGGAGCCCCTCGTGGATATACATCATGTGCCCGCCTTCATAGTACGCGGTCTGGATATTACCCCGTAGATCTGCCGGGAGGCCGAGGTGATCGATCGTGTAATCGGTCGCAAAGTAGGGTGTCGCGAGGTCGTAGTAGCCGCTGGCAAAGAAGACCCGCAGGTTGCGGTTCTTGAGCATCGCATCTCGCAGCCGGGGCGCGACATTGACATATCGGTTGGTCGCCGAGCGGTAGCTCCACGGGTGGACCCTCCCCGTAAGAATCTCATAAGGAAGGTCGTTCTCATAGCCGAGTTCCTCGCGGATATAGCTGTTGAGCAGCGCCGCGTAGGGGCCATCGATCGCCTCCATGCTGGGGTCAAAGCCGGGGCCGGTCGAGGCCTGGTCGCTGTCCCGCCCTCGGATTCGGCTGTCGAGCCGCCCGACGATCACATCCTCCCCGCGCAGCAACTCCTTGGTGAACCGGTGGATGCTGATGCGCAGATTCGAGTGCTCAACAAACTCCTGACTCAACCCGGTATACCGGGCAAGCTCCGCAGCAACACGCAAGCGGTCACCATCACTCAGCCCATCACCCTTGGCAAGCGCAAGCAGGTAATCCCCCTCCGCAAACGCCTCAACCTCATCGAGCAGTACCCGCATCGGCATTGCCTGGAGGTCGTCATCGAGCGCCCCGTGATACCACGCCGTCGCTGCGTAGGTCGGCAGAAACAACCAGTACGGCGAGTCGTTCCCGGCATCAAACCTCGCGGTCTGAAACTCAAGAATCGATGAGATCATGACGATCCCGCTGAGGAACATGCCGTGGGTGTCTTGCAGATACCGAGCCATCCCGGCGTTCCGCGTCGTGCCATAGCTCTCGCCCGCAAGGAACTTGGGACTCAGCCATCGCTCGTTGCGGGTCGTCCACAGCCGGATGAAGTCCCCCACCGACGAGATGTCCTCATCGAGCCCATGAAACTGCGACTTGTCCTCCCCCTCGGCTGGTCTGCTATAGCCCGTGCCGACCGGGTCGATAAAAACAAGGTCGGTGAACGCTAGCCACGAGTGCTCGTTGTCGAGCAGCTCATACGGCGGCTTGGGCGCAACACCCCCCGGTCCCATCGCCACACGCTTTGGACCAAGCGCACCCATGTGCAGCCACACACTCGACGACCCCGGCCCGCCGTTATAGGCAAAGGTGATCGGCCTGGCAGCATCACCCACACCACTCTCGCCCTCTCCATCCCCCACTTCATCCCCTTCATCATCCCGGACATACGCAATATAAAAAACATCCGCCCGAGGCTCGCCCTCATAGTCGGGCAGTTCCATAGACCCCGCCGTCGCCGTATAGCCGAACGACTCACCCCCGATGGTCGCGGTGTGGTGCGTGATCGAGAGTTTGGGACTCTCCCCATCCTCGGGAGCCTCGACCGACCTCTCTGCCTCTTGCAACCCAGAGGCACTCGTCACAAACAGGCTGACAACACACACACTGAGCAACATCCATCGCATGGCAGGGTCTCCGGCAGAGGTGGGACAGGGGCAGGCTTGATGCAAGAGCGTACCACACACTCCATGCCGAGTGCCATATCTCGTTCCGTGTGCCATGGCCATTCTGGCCGTGAGAGCCTCACGAAGATCAGTGAACACGGCTCACAGAGCCGTGGCACACACCAGAACATATTGACGCAAGATGCTCAAGGCCTGCGGTCTGGGTCAGGGGCAGCCCGCCGCCCAGTCGGCGAGGTAGGCGATGAAGTCACGGGTATCGATGGTGCCATCGACATTCCAGTCGGCGAGGGGGTCGCCGGCCGACCAGAGCCCGAGGAAGATGAGGAAGTCCTGTGTGTTGACCACGCCGTCGTCGTTGAGGTCTGGAGGGCAGGACGGCAGGCATCCCGAGACATCGATGATCTGCAAGCCGCTATCCCAGTCCGCGACGAAGGCCGTGGTGCCGGAGACGAAGACACCAAAGGCCTGGCCCGGTGTGTCGTAGGAGCCGAGCAGTGTCGGCTGGGTTGTGTCGGTGACATCGATGATTTGCAAGCCGCCGACCCCATCTGCAATGAAGGCCGTGGTGCCGGAGACGAAGATGCCATGGGCCCTGTCCAGCGTATAGTAGGAGCCGAGCAGTGCCGGCTGGGTCGGGTCGGTGACATCGAGGATCTGCAAGCCGCCCCGCCCGCCGTCCGCGACGAAGGCCGTGGTGCCGGAGACGAATACGCCATGGGCGAAGCCCGGCGTGTTGTTGGAGCCGAGCCGCGCAGGCTGGGTCGGGTCGGTGACATCGATGATCTGCAAGCCACCCCAATAGTCCGCGACAAAGGCCGTGGTGGAGGAGACGAAGACGCCACGGGCCCTGCCCGGCGTGTCGTAGGAGCCGAGCGGTGCAGGCTGGGTCGGGTCGGTGACATCGATGATCTGCAAGCCGCTGTTGTAGTCCGCGATGAAGGCCCTGGTGCCGGAGACGAAGATGCCCCGGGCCCTGTCCGGCGTGTCGAGGGAGCCGAGCAGTGTCGGATCGCATTGCCCCATCGCTGTGGCGCCAACCACCGCGACCACGATTACATCCGACAGCCAGTTTTACTCATGACTTTGATTTTCGTGAACCACATTGCTTTCCTCCCACTTGCCAATGCTCGGAACCCTCCTGCCTAGAGAAACGCACACTTGCGTCTTCAATAGGTTTTCGTGTGGATCCAAAATTGCAGGACAACAGCGGCAGGTGGCACTGGTTGCCACACCTTGTGCCACTGGCGGCTTGTCCGCCAGTGCCACTCGTACCGGCCCAAGCAACGCGGGCGGGGCAAGCCGCCCGTGGCACACCCTTGTCTTGTTTCTCTTCCCTGCGTTCCCTCTGTGGGCTCTGGTCCTCGGTGGTAAAACTGCCTTTCTGCCTTCCTCCGCTTCTCCGCGTCCCCCTCCGCCTCTCCGCGTTCAGCCTTCCCTGGCACTGCCCACACACCCCACCCCCACACACCCCCACCTACCCTCCCCCCATGCACACCGTCTTCCTCGGCTCCGGGGCCTTTGGCCTGCCCACGCTCGAAGCGATGGCTCGCACACACACCGTCGCCATGGTCATCACCCAGCCCGACCGCAAGGCGGGCCGGGGCGGCAGGCTCACCCCGACACCCATCGGGGCATGGGCAGCCGAGCACCTGCCGGGCGTGCCTCTGCTCAAACCAGAGCGGGTCAACGAGCCGGGCATCACAGAGCAGGTCCGGGCGGTGGCTGCCGACGCGTGGGTCGTCATAGCCTTTGGACAAAAGCTCGGAAAGCCCCTCCTTGCCGACCGGTTTGCGATCAACCTCCACGCCTCGCTCCTGCCCCGGTGGCGTGGAGCAGCCCCCATCAACGCGGCCATCCTCGCAGGCGACCGCGTCACGGGCAACTCGGTCATCACACTCGCCGACCGGATGGACGCGGGGCTCGTGCTCGGCCAAAGCGAACACCCAATAGACCCGACCGCGACCTCCAGAGAGCTCCACGACCTCCTCGCCACCGACGGCCCGGCACTGGTCCACAAGGTGCTCAAGGAACACGCCGCAGGAACGCTCGAAGCGGTCGAGCAGGACGAAACCCGTGTTACGCTCGCCAAAAAACTCTCGCGGGCCGATGGCTGGATCGACTGCACCGGGTCAGCCGAGGACTGCCGCCGTCGGATCAATGGCCTGAGCCCCTGGCCGGGTGTGCAGGCCTCGCTTGCCGGGCACGCGCTGAAACTGCTCCGGGCGAAGACCTACCAAGAAGAGTGCGACGCACATGCCCAAGCCGTGACCCCCACCACCCCCACCACCCCCACCACCCCCACCACCCCCACCACCCCCACCACCCCCACCACCCCCGCCGCCCCGGGAACACTGGTCGATCCGGCAGCCGGGCTCGTTGCCTGTCGCGAGGGGCTGCTGCAACTGCTTGAGGTCCAGCCCGCGGGCAAGAAACCGATGCAGTGGGCCGACTTTGCCCGGGGGCGTACGCTCGAAGCGGGATGTGTGCTCACGGCAAACACACCTGAGCCGTAGCATGAGAGACTGTGCCGTGGAGAGGCGGTGTGCCACGGCCATGTTGGCCGTGCAGGACCCCGGCGTGCAACGAACCCGACAACACGGCTCACAGAGCCGTGGCACACAAGGCCTGATGATGCTGACACTCTGGGACATCCTCAAGCCAAAGCCGAAACCCCGCACCGTGCAGAAGTCACCGGGCGGGCGAGACGCCCGCCCCACTGTTCGTGTGGCCTCCAAAGCCAAAGCACCCACCTCCCGCGCGGCTGCCGAGTACCTCCGCGTCGAGCGGGAGATGCTCGCCCGCTATGGCGTCCGCGTTCGCAAGTGGCGTTCGCACACCTCGGGCGTCGCGTGGGAAATCACCTACCGCGACGGCTCCATCAGCCGACTCATCGAATCACCCCGTCCCCGTGGCCCCGTTTCGGCTGCCATCTTCCTCCACGAGATCGGGCACCACGCCATCGGGTTTCGCAGGTACAAGCCCCGCTGCCTTGAGGAGTATCACGCCTGGCGGTTTGCTCTCGACGAGATGGAACGGCAAGGGCTCAACATCACACCCCGTGTGCGTAAGCGCGTGCGGGATGCCCTGCAATACGCCATCGCCAAGGCTCAGCGCCGCGGCCTACGCACCGTCCCGCCTGAAGTTGCCGCATGTATCGCCGAGCAGGACCGCCTGCTTGCTCAGCCCGTATCCGCCTCAAAGAGCGCATCAATAAAGGCATCCGGATCGAACGGCTGAATGTCCTCGGGCGTCTCCCCTACACCCACAAACTTCACCGGCAGCCCCAGCTCTTCCCGGATCGCAATCACGATGCCCCCGCGTGCTGTGCCATCGAGCTTGGCGAGCATGATGCCCGTGACCCTCGCCGCCTTGCTGAACTCTTCCGCCTGCCGCAGCGCGTTCTGGCCGCTCGTCGCATCGAGCACCAGCAGCACCTCGTGAGGCCCGCCCTCGATCTGCTTGCCGATGACCTTGCTGAGTTTTTCGAGCTGCCGCATGAGCGGGTCCTGTGTGTGCAGCCGCCCGGCGGTGTCGAGGACGACAACATCCACCCCCCGCGCCTTGGCCGCAGCACACGCATCAAACGCCACCGCGGACGGGTCGCCACCCTCCTGCCCCCGCACGATCTCGACCCCGAGGCGCTCTGCCCATATCTCAAGCTGCCGCACCGCCCCGGCTCGATAGGTATCGCACGCCCCGACAAGCACCGACTTACCCTCGCCCGCCAGCAGGTTGCAGAGCTTGGCGATGCTGGTCGTCTTGCCCGCCCCGTTGACACCCGTCACAAGGATCACCGTCGGCCCCTGCTCGGCAAAGTGCAGCGACCGGTCCCCCTCGGGCCACATGGCTTTGAGCTCTTCACGCAAAACCTCAAGCACATCATCACCCTTGGTCAGCGTCCCTGCCTTGTACCCCTCGCGGACGCGGTCGATGAGCTTCGCGGTTGTGCGTACACCGACATCGCCGCCGATGAGCCTGGCTTCGAGCTCGCGGATGAGCGCCTCATCAAGCGTCCGGCCAGCAAGCATCGACCGCAGCCCGCCGACGAACACCTCGCGCGTCCGGCTGAGCCCGCCCCGCAGTTTCGCAATCGCACCCGAGACCAATCCCATCGTCCTCTACTCCTCCGAATCGGCGTTCTGTGGCTCGGCTTGCTGCGCATCGGCGGCAAGCAGCCGCTTGAGGATCTTATCGAGCAGAGCATTGACGAACGCCGGCGACCGCTCGGTGCTGAATCGCTTGGCAAGCTCAACCGCCTCGTTGACGATGACCTTCGGCGGCACCCCGCCCCGGGTCATCTCGTAATACGCAAGGCGGAGTATCGTCCGGTCGATCGCCGCCTGGCGGTGCGCGGGCCACTCGGGGGCAAGCTCAAGCGTCGCCGCGTCGGCCTCGGCCCGGTGCTCCCATGCGGCTGTCGCGGTCGCAAAGGCCTTGTTCCGATCGCGGGGCGCAAAGCCGTCTTCTTCTTCAAGTGTTGCGCGTATCTCCTCAGCATCCCGCCCCTGACGGGCATCGAGCTGGTAGAGCGCCTGGAATGCAAGCCGCCTGATATCACGGGGCTTCGCCATCTAGACACCCGCCCCGGTGCCCAGGGCCTTGTCAGGCTTGGCGATTGCACACTTGGCGTGGGTCTCACCCCGCGCCAGCGCCGCGGTCGCGGCGAGCGTCTCAAGCAATGCGTGCATCGCCTCGACCCCCTTGTTGCCCTGCTGCCCACCAGCCCGGGCGTGCGCCTGCCCGGCGGTATCAACCGTGAGCACGCCAAACGAGACCGGGATGCCCAACTGGAGCGTGACATCAATCAGCCCCCCCGCAACCGCCCGGGCGATGTGATCGCCGTGGCTGGTCTCGCCCTCGATGATGCACCCAAGGGCAACCACCCCAGCGCACCGGCCCGATCGCGCGACAGCCGCGCACAGCGCAGGCAACTCGAACGCCCCCGGCGCCTCGATCACCGTGACCGACGCGGGGTCTCCCCCAGCCTCGGCATACGCGCTCAGGGCACCATCCCGCAGGCGGTTGGTCACAGAGGAGTTGTACTGCGCGACAACAAGAGCAACCGGTGGCGGCTTGTGTGGGGTGTTGGGGGTGTGTGTCATGATGGCCGCATGGTATCCCGCTCCGGTACAGGGCACGATGGAGATGCGGGAAAGGCAGAAGACATGCACCACAGAGACACAGAAAGCACAGAGAAAGGCAGGAAGGCATTCGCTGGCCAATCGCTCCACATCGAGGATCGAGTATCAAGAACCCTGCTTTCGCCCCCAATGGGGCGCAGGGTTGTAGCCACGGGTGCTGCGAAACCCGCAACGCGGAGAGAGCGGAACCCGTGGGAGGTTCTTTGCAAGAGAAATGAGCCCCGGATGGGGCGAAGGCACTGTGGAAATCCTCCACCCCTCAAGGGGCGGATGGCGAGAGAACGAACAAACCACGGGTTCCGCTGCACTCCACCCGTGGCTACACAACAACGCCCCATTCGGGGCGAAAGCCTCTCATATCCCCGGCCTTTATCTGTGCTTTCTGTGTCTCTGTGGTAAAATGCCTTTCCGACCCCCACGACCCCCACGACCCCCACGACCCCCGCTCCGCATACCCCCGACACACCCGCCCCGCATCCCATACCATCCATTCCAATGGAACGCTTCCTCGGCAGGGTCAGCCCGATTCTTCACCTCACCCGCGTGACCACCGCCTTCGCCGCGGTGGCCAATGTGTGGTTCGTCATCCTCTGGTCGGTCCGCACGCCACAGGAGGCCCCCTCCCCCTCACTCGATGGCCATCCCGTCTGGCTCCTCCTCCTCGGCGGGACAGCCTCCGCGCTCGGGCTCTATTCCTATGGCACCTGCCTCAACGACCTCCTCGATGTCCGCCGCGACCGTGCCCTGCGCCCCGAACGGCCCCTCCCCTCGGGCCGCGTCTCCGGCGAGACGGCCGCGCTCACGGTCGCTGTCACGCTCATCCTGTCGGTGCTGGGTGCTTCGGTCTTTGGGATCACCTCGGTCCTGCTGACCCTTGCCCTGGCCTTTGGCATCCTCTTCTTTAATGCAGCTGCACGGTTTATCCCTTGCGTCGGGCTTGTGGTGCTGGGGTTGCTCTATGCCGGGCACATGTGCATCCCCAACCCGGGGCTTCGGTTTCTCTGGCCGGTCTGGCTGGTGATGACCCACTCGCTGGTGGTTGCCGCCGCCACGCATGTCCTCGCTCGCAAGGTCCCCCCGCTCTCGACCCGGGCAGCATTCCTTGCGGTCGTCGGCTGGTTGTGCTGGTCGGTGCTGATCCTGGGTGTGGGCTGGTCACGGTCGGATGCAGCAGAGACGGGCATCCGCGCCATCTGGCCTGTCTGGGTGCCCGCGACCGCTGCCATCGGGCCGGCGGTGCTTGGGCTCGGGTTTGTCTTCCTTGCCGTCCGTCGCACCCGCCAGTTCGGCTTTGGCCCCCGCGCCGCCGACAAGATCTACCGCTACGGCTCCCTCTGGCTGACGCTCTATGCCGTCGCCTGGATGCTCGGGGCGGGGCGTGTGCGAGAGGCCGCCCTGCTCGGCGTGCTCGCAGTCGTGGGCTTCCTGACCATGACCACCCTCCGCGAGCTCTACGGCCTTGCCGAGCAGCCGGTGGGGTATCGGCGGTAGAGAAAGGATGAAGGCAGAAGGATGAAGGATGAGCCAGAGTTTCCCACTCCTGTTCATCCTTCATCCTTCTGCCTTCATCCTTTGCCTTGTCCTACTCCCCATACTCGGCGACGGCATTGATAACATCGACGAGGTCGTTGTTGTCGGTGGTGCCATCGAGAGTGGTGTCCTGCGGGTTGAGGATCCACGCGACGATGTCGTCGGGCTGAAGGAGGCCGTTGAGGGTGAGGTCTTGGAGCACAAACACGCGGAAGCGGAAGTCATATTCCATGACTGGCTCGGACATTGGGAGGCCGAGTTCGGCGTTGTTACATATGAGGATGTTACTTCCGGTCCGCTTCGGCTCGATGAGGTAATCGTAGCCGGGCATGAAGGGGCCGTTGATCTTGATGGCCCGCGTATCGCCGCCGGGGTGCATCTCGTGGGCGAACCCGATGCCCACATCGGTGATATCCAGCCAGTTGCATCCGATGCCGCCGAGTTGTTTCGAGCGCACGGTAAACGGCTTGCCCGTCCCGACCTGTTCGATGCGGCCGTAGTGCCGGAGGAGCGGCCCCTCGACCGCGTTGCCCATCGCCCCCTTGCGAGAAGCGTGGTAGCCCTCGTCACACTCGCCGAGACCATCGAGGCCGTTCGAGGCTTCATTAACTTTCGTGCCCGAGGGCGTGCAGTCGGCATAGTGGAGGTAGTACGGCACAAGCCCGACCGCGCCGCCGCCGATGTCGGAGGACTTGTTATTGTAATAGGGCTTGGGATCGAGTGTTTCCACGGCCCCTTGCGGCCCAATGTTCACAGCCCCGGTCCATTGGCCCCACCCATTGGGCTCATCGTCTGGCCAGTTGAGCGCGTTGATGATGACCTGTCCTGTGATGCCCTCGTTGGGCAACCCGGGCGTACCATAGATCGACAGATCGCCCGTGAGGCTGTACCCGATACGGAGCAAGCCACAGAGGCCGTTATCCAACTCGATATCGTGTCCGTCACCGACTGTACCCGCAAAGAGCATGTCGCCGAACATGTGGCCGCCGTCACCGGTCTGGGTGTTTTCGGTGATCTGGATTGCGCCGTCCCAGTCAGCGAGGCTGGTGACCGACAGCCAGCGTGCGCCCGGTGGGGAAGTCGCCTCCGGTGATGATGAGCGGATCGGAAAGATTGCCGGGGAAGTCACCGCTGCCCAGCGTCGTAGTGATATCGGCGTCCATATCGCCGATGCAGCTGAACTGGGAGACCTCGTTGTTGTTCCGCAACTCGCGGGCGAGGATCGAGCCGACGAACTGGCCGGTGGTCGCTTCGAGACGCTCCAGATAGCCGGAGTACTGCGGCCCCTCGATCGCGGTGATGTCGGCATAGATCGACTGTGCAATGATGGAGCGGATGTTGCCATAGCTCGCCGTGATCTCGATAGGGTCGTTCAGACTGCCGATGTCGCCGCCAATCTCACAAGTCCGATCGCGCCGTTCACGGCGATAACACCGCTGAACAGAGAACCGGAGACGGTCTTTATCGTGCCGATATTGCCATTGAACGCAACAATGCCCCCCGATACTGGGGCAATGTTTCCCACTACTTCTATCCTGCCTAATATAGGCGTTTCATTCAACACCGGCCGATGACTGATTGACCCGAGTATGTCGCCATCAACATCTAGCCGCACGATTTCGTGTGTGTCCACGCCCCAAAGAGGATGTCGCGCTTCACCCATGCCTGCATCCGCACCTTCCCGGTAATGGAAGAGATACTCTTCACATCGCGTGCGCCCGCAGCATCCAGCCGTTGGGTCGCTAATGGCTCTTGCCGGGAAGCGAAGGTGCCAACAAGCAGGCGAGGCTGAACCGAATTGTTCGCGGCGTTGATGGTGATGTTCCCGATGTCCGTGCTGGACGGCGTCACGGCAAACACACGGTAGACTACATCGTTCGCATTCACGATCTTAATATCAGAGCCCGACAAATAGCCTGCTTCCGGAGGCTCCGCCAGCCGATCGGGGTGGTCGTCTACATGGCCCATGCAGAGCCGTTCCAGAACTCCACATAGATGCCGGACTGGCCAAAGACGCTGATAGTCAAGACGACAAGACTGAGCAGCCACGCAGCTGTGATCCTCTTCGTATCCACAGGTCTACCTCCTTTTTCTTCGATTTGTCCACAACCATCCAGCCGACAGGAGCACAATGCTCCCCGGTGCTGGCACAAGACTCACTACGCGGAGCCCGCTGAGCAATTCGCCGGAATGCGGTCTTTTCCAGAAATCGAATCCCGCCTGATCGAGG
>JAJRZG010000313.1 GCA_024275365.1 Planctomycetota bacterium
CTCGGGCAGCGATCTTGTTGATTGTATGAACACGGCCGTTGAAGCTCTCGGATTGAGACGATTTCTCAAAGCCAAACTCAGCAGATGTGAGATGCACGACTCCCCACGCATTCCCAGCATCGGGTACAAGCGTTACCGCCTCCCGACTGGCGAAGGGGTCTGGAGTTGGTTGGACCATGCCGAGAATACCAGACAACCCGACGCCCACAAGGACGCCAATCCCGCAACCAATAACAGCCTGCTTCATAGTATCGCTCCCTGATATGAGGTCAGTGCACCATACCAGAGATTGAATGTTGCTGCAAGCGGAACCTACACCGGCTGCTTCGCCTCATTGAGCTTCTTCCGAATCACCGTTTGCAGAATCCCGCCATTCCTGGCATATCCGATCTCCACCGGCGTATCCAGCCGCAACATGCAACTGAACGGGATCGTCTTTCCACCCGGTGTCGTTGCCGTCACCTGCACCCACATCCTCGGCTCGACCTCCTCGGGGATCTCGATATTGAAGACCTCATCCCCCCGAAGCCCAAGGCTCGCAGCACTCTGCCCCTCCGCAAAGACCAGAGGCAGCACGCCCATGAACACAAGATTGCTCCGGTGGATCCGCTCGAAGCTCTCGGCGATCACCGCCCGCACGCCCAGCAGGAACGACCCCTTGGCCGCCCAGTCGCGGCTCGACCCCATGCCGTAGTCCTTGCCCGCGACCACGACCAGCGGCACGCCCGCCGCTTTGCTCGCCATCGCGGCATCATAGATGAACGCCTTGGGCGCGGTTTCGAGCGTGTCGCCCTTGGTAAAGTCCCGCGTCCAGCCGCCCTCGGGGATATTCCCCTCCTCGTCAATCGCGATGCGGTTGCGCACGCGGACATTGGCAAAGGTGCCTCGCGTCATCACCCGGTCGTTGCCGCGCCTGCTGCCGTAGCTGTTGAAGTCGCGCTTCGCCACGCCGTGCTCGATGAGGTACTGCCCGGCCGGGGTCTCTTCTGCAATCGGCCCCGCCGGCGAGATGTGGTCGGTCGTCACGCTGTCGCCCAAGAGCACCAGGCACCGTGCCCCGTTGATCGACCCGAACCCCGGCGCCTCGTCGGTCATCCCCTCAAAGAAGGGCGGGTTCTGGATATAAGTGCTCGATTCCTCCCACGGGTACAGCTCGCTCTCGGTCACCGGCACCTTGTTCCAAGTCTCGTTCTCCGTATAGGTATTGGCGTACTTGCTGGCAAACTGCTCGCGGCTGATACACCCCGCGACTGTCTGCCGGACCTCCGCGTTGCTCGGCCAGATGTCCTTGAGATAGACATCCTTTCCGTCGGGCGTCTGCGTGAGTGGCTCCTTGTAGATATCAAAGTCCACCCGCCCGGCAATCGCATAGGCAACCACCAACGGCGGGCTCGCCAGGAAGTTCGCCCGTACCTTCGGATGCACCCGACCCTCAAAGTTCCGGTTGCCGCTGAGCACCGAGGCGACGGCCAGGTTCCCTTCATCAATCGCCCCCTCAACCTCCGGCGGCAACGGCCCCGAGTTGCCGATGCAGGTCGTGCAGCCATAGCCGACGGTGGCGAACCCCAGCGCGTCGAGGTCTTCAGTGAGGTTGGCCTTGTCGTAATACTCGGTCACCACCTTCGACCCCGGTGCAAGGCTCGTCTTGACCCAAGGCTTGCGCGTCAGCCCCAGAGCCCGCGCCTTGCGCGCAACCAGCCCGGCTGCCACCATCACATCGGGGTTGCTCGTGTTCGTGCAACTGGTGATCGCCGCGATGACCACGCTGCCGTGGTGCAGTTCGCTCTCCATCCCCGGCTTCTCGCCCGGCCGCTCGGTCGTGTGGACGACCTTGGCTGTCGCCCCGACAGCATCCTTCGCCACGCCCAACCCCTGCGGCCCTACCGGCGCAGTCAACGCCCGGGCAAACTCGGTGTGCAGGTTGCGAAGCTCGATCCGGTCCTGTGGTCTCTTGGGCCCGGCAACACAAGGCACGACCCTCGCCATATCCAGCTCGAGCACCGCTGCATACTCCGGGTCCGGCTTCGATTCATCCCACCACAGATGGTTCGCCTTGGCGTACTTCTCCGTCAGCTCGCACTCGGCATTGGTCCGGGCTGTCAAGCGAAGGAACTCGATCGTCACCTCGTCGATCGGGAAGAAACCCATCGTCGCGCCGTATTCGGGAGCCATGTTCGCCAGCGTCGCCCGATCGGGCAGGCTCAGTTTCTGGATGCCGGGGCCGAAGAACTCGACAAACTTCTCGACCACGCCATACTCGCGGAGCATCTGCGTCACTGTCAGCACCAGGTCCGTCGCGGTCGCCCCCTCGGGCAGCTCGCCGACGAGCTTGAACCCGACGACCTCGGGCGTGAGCATGTAGACCGGCTGCCCGAGCATGACCGCCTCGGCCTCGATCCCGCCGACGCCCCACCCGACAACGCCCAGACCGTTGATCATCGTCGTGTGGCTGTCCGTCCCGACGAGCGAGTCGGGGAAGACCTGCATCTCGCCGCCCACCTCGCGCGTCAGCACACCCCGGGCGAGGTATTCGAGATTCACCTGATGCACGATCCCCGTCGCCGGCGGCACCGCGCGGAAGTTGTCCAGACTCTCCTGTCCCCACTTGAGAAAGACATACCGCTCGTTGTTCCGCTCAAACTCCCGCTCGGCGTTGATCGTCAACGCCACCCGCGTTGCAAAGTCGTCCACCTGCACCGAGTGATCGATCACCAGATCACACGGCACCGCCGGGTTGATCTGGGCCGGGTCGCCGCCCAGCTTCTTCATCGCGTCCCGCATCGCCGCGAGGTCCACCACACAGGGCACGCCGGTAAAGTCCTGAAGCACCACCCGCCCCGGCACGAAGGGCATCTCGACCGACTCGACGCTCTTCGCGTTATAACCCGCAAGCCCGGCGATATCGTCCTCGGTCACGGTGAACCCGTCGCAGTTGCGCAGCAGGCACTCAAGCAAGACCCGGATCGAGTAGGGCAGTGTGGCGATCCCCGAACCCACACCCGCTTTGTCGAGTGCGCCCAGATCGTAATAGGTGAAGGACCCCGCCGAAGTCGAGAGTTGTGTGCGGGCGTTGAACGGGTTGGTGGCGGACATGGAGCCTCCTGTGTTGCTGGTGGCGGGAGTGAGAAGAATGGGTGGCCCGGAACCCCGACAAAAAACGCCCGAGCCACGCCCAAAGAAATATAGCCCGTTACCGGGTCACTTTGGCGTTTGTTACAGTCTCGTTCGTGACAACAGGCCCGCGAATCGCCCCCAAGAGCACCACACTCGCCCGAATCTCCGGGTCAGCCGTGTTCACCAGCTCGCTCGAGACGATCCCGCCACAGAGCCCCAGCGGCGCAAAGGTCGGCACCAGCACCGCCCGCCCGTGCAGAGCCTCCCGCCCGCCGATCGAGACCCGCACCTCGCAGTCGAACGCCTCCCCGACCACCACCCCCGGCACCGGCTCTGCCCCAAACGCCAAGGGCTCCACCTC
>JAJRZG010000002.1 GCA_024275365.1 Planctomycetota bacterium
CGGTCAACGCAGGACAGGCTCGGTCCCATCCTTCTCGGGGTCATCGTCAGCAGGGGGCTCGGTTTCGACCACGATCACTGGGCGAATCCCCACCCAGGTGCAGTCGGCGAGCCACCACATGCTCTTGGGGATCTGCGGGTCGGTCGCGTTCCAGCTCCGGTCAGGCTTGAGACGGGACTGTGGCGAGAGCGTGTCGGCATCGTCGAGATACGAACCACCCCGCGCAATCGGCTTGCCCTGCTCGGTGAAGCACCACTCGGCGACATTGCCCAAGAGGTCATACAGCCCGAGGTCGTCGGCCTCCTTCGTCGCTCGCTCGTGCGTGACATCGTCTGAGTTCCCCGCGTGCCAGGATCGGGCATCGACATTCGCTGCTGTCGTGCCCGACTGCATGGCGATTGCCTCCCACTCCGCCTCCGTCGGCAAACGGAAGCTCCGCCCGGTGGTGTGGCTCAGCCAGATGCAGAACTCACTCGCCGCGAGTTGACTCATCCCCATCGCCGGGTAGTTGGTGTGCCCCCAGCCACGGTCCATGTTGATGTAGGGTTTGGTGGGGCGGGTGACGATCGCCCCATCGTCGGGGTTATACGGGTCATCTTGGTCGAGGCTGAAGACGAAGGTGTCGTAGAGGTCCCAGCAGATCTCCCGTTGCGCGACCAGCAGCCGCTTTCCCCCCTCGATCTCGACGGGGACAAGCTCGATCGAGAGCGTGGTCTTGGGTATCTCAATGACCTCAATCTCCCCTTCGGTTGCGGCTGTCGGCTCGGCGGTGGTCTCCTGGCCCCGGGCCAATCCGGTCGCGAGCACCAGACACCCGAGCCCGGCCAAGGCGGTATATCGTGCAGCCATGAACGAACGGGGAACAAATGTGCTGGGCATGGTGGTCCTTCTGCTCTGTGCGATACTCGGCTCGGGTGGCTGCGGCTCCAACTCGGCGACGAAAACGGGACTCACCCGCTTCACCTATTCCCAAATCCACATGGGCTCCCGAGCCCGCATCATTCTCTACGCACCCGATGAGCCGCGAGCCCGGGTCGCAGCCCGTGCTGCGTATGCGAAAATCGCCGAACTCGACAGCATCCTGAGCGATTACCGACAGGATAGCGAAATCAATCGGCTCTGTGCGGGGGGGGATGGGAAGAGTGGGGGTTGGACACCGATCTCGGCCGATTTGTTCCGCGTGCTCGAACGGGCCGGAGAAATCTCGGCTCTCACCGACGGGGCGTTCGACTGCACCATCGGCCCGCTCTCAATGCTCTGGCGGCAGACCCGGCAGCAGGGTGAACTCCCACCGCCAGCCCAACTTGCCAAGACCCGGTCGAGGGTGGGCTGGCACCTGGTCCGGCTCGACCGCGACACCCGATCAGCAGCCCTCGAGGCCGAGGGCATGCGTATCGACTTCGGGGCCATCGGCAAGGGGTATGCGGCTGATCGGGCGGTCGAGGTGCTGCGGGAACTCGGCATTAATCGCTGTCTGGTTGATTTCGGGGGCGATATCGCGGCTGGCGATCCACCCCCGGGTGAGACCGCCTGGCGCATCGAGATCGAAACCGGTTTCGGCTCCGGTGTGCAGCCGGTCGTGCTCGCAGCAAACCGCGGCGTCGCCACCTCTGGCGATCTCGAACAGGCGGTCGAAGTGGGGGGGCAGCGGTATTCCCACATCCTCGACCCCGCGACCGGCCTGGGGCTGACGAGGCCGACTGCCGCCACGGTCATCGCCCCCGATGCAGCAACCGCCGACGCCCTCGCCTCAGCCGTCTGCGTGCTCGGCCCGGAGCGTACACGCGAAGTCGTCGGCATGATGCCCGGTGTGGGCGTGCGGCTGGTCGTTGGGGGTCGGGTCTTTCGGTTCGGTGATGCTGTTGAGCAGATACTGGAGAAGTAGAGCATCCTCGATGATTCCGGCCTGCTGTGTGCCACGGTTCTGTGAACCGTGCTCCGTCTCTCCTACTCCTTCTTTGCTCGACTTTTCCAAGTCCAACCCACCTGCACTATCACACGGCCAAGATGGCCGTGGCACACAGAACATCTGCCCAATCTCTCTGCACCACAAGGGGAATACACTCCCCCCAGTCGCGGGACCTAGCCCCGCCCAACCCTCGCCACCTCGGAGACCACCATGCCTTTCCGCCCGACCACACTCTCAGCAGTGCTCCTGACAGCCCTCACTCTGCTGGTTCCAGCGACTACCGCCCAGCCTCAAGCCGAACTGATCGCCGACCGTGTTGTTCGCTTCATTGACGCGGGCATCGCATCAGAAGACCTCAAGCCCTCGGTCGCCCTGCTCCACCCCTACCCGGCCATCGGCAACGCTCCGGAAGACTTCCCCATCCAGCCGACCTTCTTTGAGACCGAGGAGGGCAAGGAGGCATTCTCCATCGACTTTGCCCCCGGCACAAGTCTCTATGGCACAGGCGAGGTCGCAGGCCCCCTCCTTCGCAACGGCCGCGTCATCGAGTGCTGGAACTACGACGCCTATGGCTATGGCGACGACACGCCCCACCTCTATCAGAGCCACCCGTGGGTGCTCGCTGTCCGGCCCGATGGCTCGGCCTTCGGCGTGTTTGCAGACACCACCTACCGGCTCCGCATCGACCTGACTTCCTCGATCGAGATGACCAGCGACGGCCCCGACTTTGCCGTCATCATCATTGACCGCGATTCGCCCCAAGAGGTCGTCACGACTCTCGCCGAGATGACGGGCAAGATCGAGATGCCCCCCCTCTGGGCGATCGGGTATCACCAGTGCCGATATTCCTACTACCCGGACACCCGCGTTCTCGAGGTCGCCAAAGGTTTCCGCGATCGCAACATCCCCGCCGATGTGATGTGGATGGACATCGACTACATGGACGGCTACCGCGTCTTCACCTTCGATCCCGTGGGCTTTAGCAACCCCGCCTTTGTGAACGGCCAGCTCCACGAGATGGGCTTCCACTCGGTCTGGATGCTCGATCCGGGTGTCAAGGTTGATCCTGATTATGCGATCTCTCGCCAGGGCACGATCAACGACGCCTGGGTCAAGACGGCTGACGGTGAGAACTATGTCGGCGAGGTCTGGCCCGGCCCCTGCAACTTCCCCGACTTTACCAACGCCGAGGTCCGCCAGTGGTGGGCGGGGCTCTTCAAGCACTTTGTCAAGCTCGGGATCGACGGCGTCTGGAACGACATGAACGAGCCGGCCGTCTTTAATGTCGAGAGCAAGACGATGCCGCTTGATAACATGCACAATGCCGACGAAGACCTTGGCGGCAAGGGCACGCACGCTCAGTATCATAACATCTACGGCATGCAGATGGTCCGCGCCAGCCGCGAGGGCGTCATGAAGGCCAAGCCGGACAAACGCCCCTTCGTCCTCAGCCGTGCCAACTATCTGGGCGGCCAGCGCTACGCGGCCACCTGGTCGGGTGATAACACCGCCGACTGGTACCACCTCGAATCGAGCGTCCCGATGACGATCAACCTCGGGCTCTCCGGCAACCCCTTCACCGGCCCCGACATCGGCGGCTTTGCCGGCAACGGCGACGGCGAGATGTTTGCCCGGTGGATGGGCGTCGGCGCGATGCTCCCCTTCGCCCGAGGCCACACCGGCAAGGGCAATATCGACAAAGAGCCATGGTCATTCGGCCCCGAGGTCGAA
>JAJRZG010000041.1 GCA_024275365.1 Planctomycetota bacterium
CGGAACCGCCGGGGTCATTCTCCCGCAAGAACCCCATCCCCTGCATGCCGTATTCTGGTGTCCATCGGAAGGGTTGGCCATAGTTCTTGCCTCCGATCTCGACCGAACCGTTGCCGACGATGACGCGGCCGTTGCGAGAAACAGCACGGGCGATGCTGCGGAACTGGCCTCCTGGCAGATCGCCGAGCGCGAATGTGCCGGTCTCCTGCGACCAGGCGAAGGCTTCGACATGTTCTGCTGAGAGGACACTCCGGCCGACGATCCAGTTCCCGCGTGACGAAACGGCACCAGCGTTACTCTGGTTGTGGCCCGGGATGAGACCGAGGGGTTCCAGCCCACCCGCAGCGGTCCATCGGACCGCCTCCGTGTAGTAGGCATTATAGCTGCTGCTATCCCCAACGATCGTTGTACCGTCGCGTGAAATATCCTTTGCAGTACTGAAATACAATCCGCCGGGCAAGTCACCGATACCTTGAAAGCTTGCCTCTTGCCCTATGGCGGCGATTGCGATACACGCGATCACTATTATTGATACTGTTCTGAATCTCATGCGACTTCCCTTCGGTACACGGAAACATAGAAATACCGACCGGACCGGTATCCCAGTCCAGTCGGCGCGTGTCTGTACAGGTGTTATGGGATGGAGATCAACTGGAACTTGTTGATGAGGACACTGATCGAACCGGGAGCGCCGTGATTGCTGGTGATGATGTCACCGAAGCCATCTTGGTCGAGATCGACGATGGTCACGCGGAAGGCAGGCCCGTTGGCGGTGCCGATATCGGGGGAGTATCGTTGATCCTGTCCATCGTACTGAAATGTCCCGTCTCCTTTGCCGAGTACGAAGACGATTCCTTCATCCGCGACCAGGAGGTCGGGCTTGGAGCCGCCCGCATTCAGATGTCCTGCGGTGATACCGAAGGGTCGATAGTTGAGTGGGCTTCCACTGCCGAGGTACACATCATCGTCGCCTCCCCAACAGTCGTGGGTGAATCCACCATTGCCATCGCTATGAATGACATGAAGGAGTCCATCGCCTGTGACCGCTGCGATATCATCACTCATTTTGCCACTCGTGAAGGGGGCCGAAGCAACGAAGTCTCTGATGTCCCACTCCGCACACGAGTCCGGCGTCACGGTGGTCATCTCGAAGTCTGTTCCGTCGAGATTTGTCATGGAAACGCCGTCCCAGAACTCCGCTCGAAACGCGAAGAGGTCGGGCAGAGTGGTGCCGCCGGGTGTCAGATCAAACACCCCGGATACGACCGTTCCTGTTGGGTCGATGCTTTCGCTTCCGAGCTCTAACATCGTTTCGGGCTCGAGGCGTCCGGTGCCGTCGTTCTTGAGGACAGAGATAGAGTCGTAGTCGTCGGCGGGGTAAATCAGAAAGTCAACCCCCGCTGCAACATCCATGTCACCGTCGTTGTCAAAGTCTGCGATGGTGAGCCCGCGGACGGAATAGGTGGTGGGTCCGTAGTCGAGAAACTCGAACTGATCCGAGTTTTCGTCGTATCGGTAGACATAGATTCCCACTGCGCCAGGCTCGTAACTGCTGTCGAAATGCGTTGTTGCGCTCACCACAAGGTCGAGGCGTCCGTCGTCATCCATGTCTGCCCAGGCGACATCTGCCGAGATGGTGTTGGGCTGCACATCATCCAACAAAATGGTCTGTACGATATCCAGCCCATCGGCAGGGTTGGCCCAGTTCTGTGTGTTCCTGAGGACCACGACCTGCCCGGTTTGTTTGTTCCAGTATCCTGGGCTGCCATCAAAGATATTGAGTTGGCCGACGACGACAGCGACTTCCGGGTAGCCATCGAGATCGGGGTCTATCGGTGACTTGCCGAGTGCATCCGCTGCTGCGACCCCCCACGGGTATGGCCCCACACCGATGACTTCTGCGGGCTCGAACTCCGGGATTCTCTGCACCTGCCCGTCCGCGGTGCTTGCCAGCGCCACCATTGCCACTGCTCCTCCCAGCGTTGCTGTTCGCAGCGCGAAGGCACGGCTCGGAGAGCCGTACCACCTGCCAGCACGGTTTGGAACACCGTGCTGCTGAAATACCCTACCCCCCCCCCGAACAAACCTTCTGGAAGCCGTTTGTGGTGCGTGTTTTCATGATCGTCTCCTTTGTTTCAGGTTGCCTCTGTCCTGCGGATACAGTGCCGGACACGACGCCCGGACGATCATGGATACCAGTTCACCAGACCACAAGTTGCAGGGGTGTGCAAGGAATCGAAAGACTTTTTGTGTGGGAGAGCGGGGTGTCTGGGGTGTATTTCGGCTCGGGGGTACCGTCGTGGCCACCCAGAGCTGTGGCCACGGCACCCTGCCACGGCACCCGGCACGATCACTCACACACTCTCCCCCACCCGCTCGATCCGTGCCCCCAGTGGCCGCAGCCGTTCTTCGAGGCGTTCGTAGCCTCGGTCGAGGTGGTAGACGCGGTTGATCGTTGTCGTTCCCTCAGCAGCCAGACCCGCCAGCACCAGGCAGGCGCTCGCGCGGAGGTCGCTCGCCATGACCGGTGCGCCGGTCAGTTGCTTGACGCCACTGACGACCACGGTTGAGCCAGCCCGGAAGAGGTGCGCGCCCATCCGCCCAAGCTCAGCAACATGCAGGAACCGCTCGGTGAAGATGCGTTCGGTAATCACGCTGTTGCCGCCAGCGAGCGAAAGCAACGCCATGAACTGGGCTTGGAGATCGGTCGGGAAGCCTGGGTGCGGCTGGGTGGTGATCTCGATCGGCTTGAGCACGCGGTCAGCCGAGACCCGGCAGGTCGCGTGGAGCGGGTCTGTGCCATCGGTGGTCTCGATGTGGACGCCCGCATGTTCGAGCCGATCGATCGCTGCCAGGAGCGTGTCGATGGGGCAGTTCTCGATCGTGACCGCCCCCCCGGTGATGGCGGCTGCGCACATGAAGGTGCCGGCCTCGATGCGGTCTGGGATGACCGCGTGGTCGGCCCTGCCGAGGCTCTCGACACCCTCGATCGTAATACGCGGTGAGCCAGCGCCGGTGATCTTTGCGCCCATCTTTCTCAGCAGGTTCGCAAGGTCCACGATCTCGGGCTCGCAGGCTGCCGACTCGATGATGGTTATGCACTCTGCGAGCGTGGCGGCACTCATGACATTGGCGGTGCCGAGCACCGTGGAACCGAACGGGCCGCCGAGAAAGATGGTGTCCCCCCGCAGCCTGCCCCCGGGGGGTGCTTTGGCGATGATGTCCCCACCTTCAAGTGAGATCTCAGCCCCCAGTGCTGCGAGCCCCCGCAGGTGTAGATCGACCGGGCGATCCCCGATCGCGCACCCTCCGGGCATAGAGATGCGGGCTGAGCCTCTTCGTGCGAGCATGGGGCCGAGGGTGCAGATGCTGGCCCGCATGGTGCGGACGATGTCGTAGCGGGCGTGGCTCTGTGATTCGTTCTCGGACCTGAGCGTGACGGGGTTGCCGATCGCGCCACTTTGTCCTGGCTCATCCTGGCGCTCGCACCCGAGCTCCGCGAGCAGTCGGAGCATGTTCTGGATATCAGCAAGGTCGGGGACATCTCGGAAGACCACCGGCTCCTCGGTGAGCAATGCTGCTGCCAGCAGCGGGAGCGAGGCGTTCTTTGAGCCATGGACCCGGATCGTGCCTTCGAGACGGTATCCACCCTGTATCACGAAGCTGTCCATGCCCGCCTCCTCCTTGTCATTGTGCCGAAATGGTCTATCGGGTCAAGCGTATTGCCCTCACCAGATTGGTGTTGGTCTCTTCGCTGGGCGGGTGTCCGCCCGAAGGCCTCACCACGCACCCATGAGAGCACGGCACACCCGACTGACCCGCCCAGACCGTACAGCCGGTTTTTTTTTCCGATCTTATGAGGGGCTTTGGCTTGCAGCGTGATTGGTTGTTTGTGATCGTTGGGTCGTGATGATTGCGGGTGGATGGCGCAACCACTGGAGGAAGCACACATGTTCGCTCGAACCGAATCTCGTCTCAGGAACTGGAAGTTTATTGCTGTCGCGGGCTCATGTCTTGCCATACTCCCGGGTACGGCCCTTGCCCAGGGACAGTATGACGACTTGCCCGAGACACTCTCGCTGGGAGGTACGGTCCGCGACTTTAACGCCCGAAATGACTCGGGTGGACACACAGACTTTCAGTGGAGACCACTCGACGCACGGGGCCGTGGCTCTTATGGCCACTATATGAACATGGTCGCCGACGACCTCGACGACGAGGGCAAGCCGGTCTTCCGCAGCCGGGGGCACAAGGTCACCCGCCAGTGGCGAGACGGGAGCGGGAACAACATCATCTCCCCCCGCAGCTACATCGACTATGACCAGGGTGACAGCGTCGGTCGGATGCAAGGCCAGGGCACCTCGTCGCACACCGCTGAGGAGTTTGCCCAGTGGTACCGCGATGTGCCCGGCTTGAACCTGAGCACGGGGCTCGAGATCATGCTCCACCGCGAGCCGGGCACGAACAAGTATGTCTTTGACGACAAGGACGACAGCTTCTTCCAGGCGGCGGGCGGGTTCTTCCCGATCAACGGCGAGCTCTATGGCAACTACTCGTCCACCGGGAAAAACTTCCACTTCACCTTCGAGCTGGCGACCGAGTTCAAGTTTGAGGCCGACTCGGGACAGATCTTCCGGTTCGTCGGCGACGATGATGTCTGGGTCTTTATCGACGGCAAGCTCGTGATCGACCTCGGGGGCGTTCACGGCGCGATGGACCAAACGATCGAACTCGACCGGCTCTCGTGGCTTGTCGATGGCGAGACCTACTCGCTCCACTTCTTCTTTGCCGAGCGGCACACGACCCAGTCCAACTTCCGCGTCGAGACGACGCTGCAGCTTCGGGATATCAGCGTCCCCACCATCTCGGCGCTCTACGACTGACCGCCCGACCAAGAATCGGGAGCGGCTGGAGAGAGCCACCGATCGTCTAAAACTCTGACCCCACCCCACGCCCGTCCGCAACAATGCGGCGGGCGGTTTTTGTGTGTGTGAGCGCAGAACACTCTGAATATGGAACCTCGCTACACACTTTCGGCGTTGAACACTCGTCGTCGTCGCAACAACCCGAGCATTCCAAAGGCAAGCACTGCTGTAGTTGCTGGCGTAGGTATGACGGTAAAGGTGCCGAAACCACCTGAAGCGGAATAGAGCGTGCGGTCTCCAAAGTCATCCGTATAGATCCAGGGGTCGGGCGCATCGCTCTGGAGCTGGATAACGCCCACCCTATAGCTGGCTGGCGTCCAGCGGATTGAGTACAGCCTGATGGGATTGTTATGGTTGTAGTCCATGTTGAAAAACGGCGATAGCTGGAAGTGGTGAATATCGGTGATGGTGTTGGTCGAGTCGTCGAGCGTCCCATCGCCAAAGGCTCCCAGTGGGTCAAGGAGATTTTCAAAGGCATCGATAGTGCCAGCCGTCCATCTGCTGTCCCCGGTGACCGTGTAGGGCCCCGCTTCGGAAAAACCCACTTGGTGAGGATCAAAGCCGACCCAGAGCGAGAGTAGTGCCGATTCTCCTGGCTCGATGAATCCGTCTTCGTCGCCGGTATCACTGACGGTCCAGAACCAGAACGCGATATCCGCTGAAGCGGTACTTGCGGTGAGGACTCCAACCATGATTGCGGTGCGGATCATGAGGGTCTCCTTTCATTTCTGTTCTGCGTTGAGTTTGTAATCTACATCGACTTCGAGCGGTTACAATATATCTTGCAGTGATATCGGATACACAGGCGTGATTGACTGTCGAGATTGGCGTACTGTGACCCTAAAAACACAACAAATGCTCGCTTTATGTTCGGCAATTGCGAATCATGTCGAGATTTCTGTGGAATCTTCTAGATTTGACAACCCCGAACCGGACAATCAGGTACTATTAGTCCTGTAACATGGCGAGTGTGTACACGGGTTCGCAACATATGGAGTAAAATCATGAACCGCAACTCAGGTAAGATGTTGTCTGGCTATCTGGTTTTTGGGCCTTGATGTTGTCGATTGTGCCTCAAACATTTGCGCAGACTGACGACGCGTGTGTGTTCAACGATACCTATTGGAACATCGCATGTCCGAACAATGGGTTTAAGCCCGGGTGTCACCGATGGCACCTTATCGACGAGGATCCGCCGATCGCCGACATCCGCGTTTGTCCAGTGTGGGACTTGGGTTACACTGGAGCGGGATTCACTATTGGAATGGTTGATCTCGGTGTCCGGATTACGCACGAGGATTTGAGCGGAAGATACAACGCAACAGCTTCTGGCGTACATTGCAGCCAGGGCAGTACCATCTGTTGGGGGCACGCGACAGGGATGGCGGCTCTTGCGGTAGGCAGTGCCAACAATGTTGGTATAGTTGGCGTTGCGCATGGTGCTATGTTCTCCGAGATTCCTTTGATAGCGGATTGTCCTTGCGTACCGCGAGCCGTCTCACCCGAGGAGATCGCTGCCGCTCTTGTACTGAAGAACAATCTTAATGATATCAAGACGGCATCTATCGGTCGCGGGGGTGTTAAAATTGCAACATATAAATGCAGTGGCGGCAGTGATTGCGTTGTTGATGCGATTGAGCAATCCGCCTTGACAGGAAGAGCTGGTCTGGGCACGATATTTGTCTTTTCTGCTGGCAACGATGGTCACGCGCAGGGACGCAGTGACTACGATCGCATGAAGTCCCACCGGCAAACGATAGCGATCGGGGTTATACGCACAACGACGAACACTCATGCACAAGCAACCCGGGAGCAAGCGTCTTTGTTGCTGCACCCGGGGGCGATTCTCCAGTAAATTGTATTACACCGAGTAATCCGCCGTGGCAACTCTGGAGCGCTGGAGGGCAAAGCGATACACAATACCAAGTATGGAACGGCACGAGTTTCGCCGACCCGATTGCCTCTGGTGTCATCGCACTGATGCTCGAAGCCGATCTTGCTGTCCACGGCATAGAGAGCCTCAGTGTCCGCGATGTCATGCACGCGCTTGCCAACTCGGCACGGAAGCTGGACCCAACCGATCTGGGATGGGACACCAACAACGGCATCCCAGCCCACGACATCCATTACCGCTACGGCTTCGGTGCGGTCGATGCGTTTGCAGCTGTGTCGTATGTCACCGATCTCAACTGGCGCCGCGTGCTCAGCGAGCGGGAGATCAATAGCGGCATGACTGACCCAGACATAACCATCCCCGCGCAAGGCGGGATACAGAGCCAGACCTTCACCGTGCCAGCAGGACTGACAGGCAACCACCTCCGCGTGGAGCATGTCGAGTTGGTGCTGTTTGCGTCTGTCTTGGATTTCAGCGATTGGGGCACAACGGATATGGGGAATCTCCGCGTGATACTCTTGGGTCCGGATGTGAATGGACAGCGGACAGAATCACGCTTTGCAGAGTTTCGTGATGGTGAGACGGCACGCACTTACAACAAGTTCGTCTTTACTTCGGTGCGGCACTGGGATGAGTCAGCCCTTGGGGATTGGACTGTGGTATTGGAGAATAACGGTGACGACCCAATCTTCTGGCACGGGTATCAGATCCGTATCTACGGCACGCCGTGGTGTCGCGGAGACTTCAATGCCGATGGTCTTGCAAACACCACCGATGTGAACGACTTTAACGCAGCGTATGTCGACGGCGACACCGGATCTGATGGCAAGTACACCGCAGACTATGACAACATTCCCGGTCTGAACTCCCCCGGAGACCAGAACGCATTTCTTGCCGACTGGTTGGCATGTCTGGGGCAGTGATGGTGGTGTTGGCGAGCGGGCATAGGGGGATCGTGGCTGAAAGTCAGGAAATGAACTTCCAGGAATAGGTGTTGATCCGGGCTCCCCCTTGTCGGTAGACTGCTGCTGAGACTCAATTATCCCCAAGCCGAGAGAGCCCCAAGTGAACCACCGTAAAATGTCCCAGATCATCGCGTGCGCAGCCATGGCAGCACTTACCCTGCCCGCAGTTGCCCAGAACGACCTGCTTCCGGATATTATTGTCCGCGAGAGCGACCTCTACGACAACATCATCTCGTTCGAGGGCGGGGTCAGGTATCTCCGCCTCTCCAACGGCACTGCCAACATCGGGCTTGGCAAGCTCTACCTCTACGGCGTCTTCCCGCCCAATGACGACGGGACGCAGACCGTCCGCCAACGGGTGTACCGCGAGGATGGCACATTCTGGGATCGCCAGGCTGGGCAGTTCATTCACCACCCAAACCATGGGCACATTCACTTCGATAACTGGGCTGCCTATCGGCTGCGCGAGGTGCTTGTTGATGATGGCGTGGGGGATGTCGTCGCGCAGGGCTCAAAGACCAGCTTCTGCATTATTGACCTCGGCATCTACGACAACTCACTCCCCAACTTTGATCCAGACGGGCAGTTCCACTCGTGCAACAGCAGTGTCCAGGGGCTGAGTGTCGGGTGGATCGATGTCTACTCCAAGTGGCTGACCGGACAGGTCATCCCGATCGACGGTGTCCCCGATGGCGAGTATTGGCTCGAGTCGGAGGTCGATCCGACCGATGCGGTGCTCGAGAGTGATGAGACCAACAACATCACACGGATCAAGGTCACCATCGGCGATGGGGGCACCGGGGACCCTGATCGGTTCGAGCCCAATGACTCGCGCAGCGAAACCGCCAATCGCATCGAGGGCGCGGTCAACAGCCCCAACCTCGGACCGACCGACCCGGTCCGGATAGAAGACCAGCTCTCGATCCACGCCTCGGGCGACGATGACTGGTTCCGGTTCTATATCCCCACAACCGGCACATCGCAGGACTTTACCCGGATCGACTTCCTGCACAGCCAGGGCGATCTGGACTTTGAGCTCTATAACGAAGCGGGGAGCAGGCTTGCCGTCTCGAATGGCACAGGAAACTCTGAGACCATCACCCTCAACGGCCTCGGCGAAGGACACTACTCGGTGCGCGTCTATGGCTGGAGCGGGGCGACCTCACCCAACTACACGCTCACGATCAACCCGCCCTCGAATCAGCCGCCCGAGATCGTGGTCCTCAAGCCTCCCGTTGGTGATATCGAGGTGCATCAGGGTGAAGAGACCTACCGCGTCGAGTGGAGTATCGCAGACCCTGAGAACAATATGACATGGGTGACGATCTACACCAACACCGCCCCGGTCTTTGATGGCAACGAGTTCCTCATGCCCACTTCGGTCAACACACCGGGCATCCAGGGTTTCTACATCATCAACACGGCCTATCTCGACCTGGGCACCTATTGGGTGCTGGCTCGAGCAACCGACGGCGGGACAACCGTCGAAGCGGTCTCTGACGGCACAATCTCCATTGTCGAGTTCTGCGAGGCAGACTTTGACCGCAACGGCGTGGTTGACACACTCGATGTGCTCGCATTCCTCGGCGCATGGGCAGCCGGTGACCCCGAGGCCGACATGAACAACGACGGGGAGATCGACACGCTCGATGTGCTGACATTCCTGAACTTCTGGAATATGGGTTGCTAAATCCATGACCGGGACGCTCAGCGTGGGACCGATGCGTCGGGAATCCCCCAGTCCTCTTGACGGGCTGGGGTTTTATACAGACTTTGATGCCAGAGATATTCCTAGTCATAGCTGAAGAGTTGCAGTGTTTTTGCAAACCATGCACTGAAGTCTTGCAGTCTGGTTCATCTCTTGATATGCTCGTTCCTCGGAATCTGATTTCCGGAGAGATCAGCCACAACTGACTGTACCCCAGTGGTTTACACCGCGCGTAGTGGTGCAGTTTCGACAACAAACTCAGGGCAAGAAGAGGGTGTCTCCATGTTGAAGGGATCGTATCAAGCGTCTCTTGCTGTCATCGCAGCCATAGTGATCGGGAGTGTGGGTACTGTGGCACACGCTCAGGAAATCCAGCCTGAGCCGCTCATTACCGAGTCCATGGCAGTCGAACTCGACTCGGGGCTCGTCTCCAATATCGGGGATGCCGAGACGGTCATCTTCAGCGAGCGCATCTTCATCCCCGGGGCAGCTGCCCTGAGGCTTGAGTTTGATGAGGTGCTGCTGTCGGGGTTTGTCAGCGACGGCAGCGGGTCAACCTTGCGTATCCGTTCGACCTTTGACGGTGCCGAGCAGAGGCTCAACTCCTTGCATGTCGAGCAGTGGCGCAACACCTCGGCCTACTTCAACGGCGACGAGGTCGTCGTCGAGATTGTTGCCAAACCGGGCACGGGACTCAACCTCGTGCGCATCAGCACGGTGCAGGCGCAGTTTGAGCCGTTCGTTGACCGATCGCAGTGCGGCCCAACTGATGACCGCGAACTGTCATATGACAACCGTGCCGCTCGGCTCTTGCCCGTTGGGTGTACCGGCTGGCTCATCAACGACTGCAACCAGTGCTTCCTGACAGCGGGGCACTGCTCGACCACGAACAACAGCATCCAGGTCGTGCAGTTTAATGTGCCCTTGTCCAACAACGACGGCAGCCTCAACCACCCGCCACCCGAGGATCAGTACGCGGCGGATAACTCCAGCAGGCAGAGCAACAACGGCGGCGGTGTCGGCAACGACTACGCCTACTTCGGTGTCTTTGCAAACTCAAACACCGGGCTCACTCCCTACGAGGCGTATGGGGACACCTATCAGGTTGATGTGCCTCAGCCTGTGGACGGACAGGACATCCGCATCACCGGGTATGGTGTTGTGAGCGACCCTGTGCCACAGTCATGGAGGCAGGTCCAGAAGACCCACGCCGGGCCCTACTTCAGCTTCTCTGGCACCACTGTCTCCTACCAGACCGATACCACCGGCGGTAACTCGGGCTCGGCGGTGGTCGATGACTCGACCGGGCTGGCGATCGGTATCCACACCCACGGCGGGTGCAGCGACAACAGCGGCAACTGGGGCACCGGGCTCAATCACACGGGTATTCAGGCATTTCTTGCAAATCCACAGGGCGTGTGTGCGTGCCCGCTTCTGACTTTCCTCTTCCCCAATGGCCTGCCAGATGAGGTCAACCCGGCCGGGGGGACCGAAATCCTCGTCGAGGTGCTCCCCACCAACGATGGCACCCCAGAGCCGGGGACGGGAACCTTCTATTACGACGACGGCTCCGGGTTCGTCTCGATGCCGATGAGCGAGATTCAGGACAATGTCTACACCGCCACCTTCCCTGCGATCGACTGTGGCACAATCGTGCGGTACTACTTCAGCGCCGAGACAACCGCCGGCGAAGTGGTCGTCGAGCCCGTCCTGGCACCGACGCAGTTCTTCTCGGCCGATGTCTCGCTAGGAACCGTCCTGCTCATCGAGGATAACTTCGAGACCAATATGGGTTGGACTGTCGAAGACCAGAACCTCTCCACCGGCTCGTGGGATCGTGCTGTGCCCTCAAACGGTGGCTCACGCGGCGACCCGGCGGCAGACTTTGACGGCTCGGGCAAGTGTTGGGTCACGGGGAATGCTTCCAATGAAGATGTCGATGGAGGTCCCACACGGCTCATCAGCACCGCCTACGACCTCTCAAACAGTCCAGACGCAAGAATCTCCTACGCCCGTTGGTTCACCAACGACGACAACGACATTGACCGGCTCACCGTCGAGGTTTCCGATGATGATGGTGCGTCGTGGACACTCGTCGAGAGCGTCCCCGACACCCTCGGCTGGGTCGAGGCACAGTTCGCGGTCGCTGAGTTCGTCGATACCACCTCGACCGTGCGGATCCGCTTCAGCGCAACCGACAACCCCAACGACTCGGTCACCGAAGCGGCGATCGATGCCTTACGGATTTTCACTTATATCTGTGATGCCGACTGCCCGGGCGACTTCAACGGCGACGGCGATGTCAACACCATTGATGTGATCGACTTCCTCAGTGCGTGGAACAACGGCGACCCCGAGGGCGACTTCAACGGCGACGGGAGCTTCAACACGCTCGATGTGATCGACTTCCTGAGTGCCTGGAACACCGGATGTTGACAGGAGATGGGGTCTCCAAGCCCGGTGAACGAATCGGGAGTAAACTCACCACGAGATGATGCGATACCCCGCCGAACTTGTGAACCCCCTCCGCCGGTCCTATGAAGGCCACAAGGTCTGTGTGACGGGCGGCGCGGGGTTTATTGGCGGGCACCTGGTCGATGGGCTGCTGGCACTTGGTGCCTCGGTCACGGTGATCGATGACCTCTCCAACTCGACCCTTGCCCACCTTGCCGAGCAGATCGAGAACGAGACGGCTCGGCTCCGATTTGTCCATGCCTCGATTCTTGAAGATGCCGCCCTCGCCGAGGCGGTCGAGGGGTGCCGAGTGGTCTTCCATCTGGCGGCCTTGGGTTCGGTCCCGAGGTCGATCGATAACCCCGAGCGCACATGGACGGTCAACGCAACCGGCACCATGCGCGTGCTCGAAGCGGCCCGGGCAGCGGGTGTCCGGCGACTCGTTTTCGCAGCCTCGAGCGCAGCCTATGGCGAGACCGAACGCCTCCCCAAGGTCGAGAGCATGGCCCCCTGCCCGCGATCGCCCTACGCCGCCTCGAAGGTCGCGGGCGAGCAGTTGTTCGAATCGTGGGCGCACAGCTACGGCCTCGAAACCGTCAGCCTGCGCTACTTCAATGTCTTCGGCCCGCGCCAGCCCGCCGGCAGCGCCTACGCCGCCGTCGTGCCGAGGTTTTGCGAGGCCATTGCCGCCGGGCAACGGCCGGTGATCTATGGCGACGGCGAACAGACCCGGGACTTTACCTTCGTTGCTTGTGCGGCCCTTGCGACTATGCAGGCGGGGGGGATCGAGAGGCCATTGGCTGGTGAGGTGGTCAACATCGGCTCGGGCAAACGGGTGAGTATCGGCGAGGTCGCCCGCCAGATCGCCGAGGCCTACGACCGCACCGACCTTGTGCCCGAACACCAACCGGTGCGGGCCGGCGATGTCCGGCATTCACTCGCCGACATCACCCGAGCCCGTGAGTTGCTCGGATATCAGCCGTTTATTGCCATGCCCGAGGGCCTCGCGATAACGATCGACTGGGCGCAGGAGCCAGCCAAAAACCATCAACCAGGCCACTAGATTACTCGCCTTCCCGTGGGACCGCCTTCCAGGCGGTGCGCACCCCATGGAAGGCGGTCCCACGGTCGGCAACCACGCACACTACGCTGTGAGCATGACGCGGCTCCTTCGAATTCTCCCCACTGCCCTCCTGACGCTGCTCTTGGTTCTATCCATCGCAGCCTGTTCCCGTACGGGTGGCGACAATGCTCCGATCAAGCCAACCACTGACGAGTTGCGCATTGTGGTGATCTCCCCCGCGTTAGCCGCCATCCTCGTCGATCTCGGGCTCGAAAGCAACATTGTCGGGAGGCACGGATGGGACCAGGTGCTCGACCCTGCTCTCCCCATCTGTGGCGATCAATCGGGGCTCGATTATGAAGCGTTGCTGCGAGCCCAGCCGACGCATGTCTTCACCGAGTGGGGCTCGCGCGAACTGCCCGCCAAGCTGACCAATCTCGCGGCAAGTGAGGGGTGGCTCGTGCGCGACTTCCGATTGCTCACCCTCACGGATATCGACACCACAGCAACCGAGTTGGAGACCCTCTTCCCACAGGCCTCGCCCAGCGAAGGTGTGATGAGCTTCCATGCACTCGTCACTGAGCCCCCGCCAGAACTGGTGTGGGGGGGACGGGTGTTGCTGTTGATGAGCACCTCACCGATCACGGCACTCGGGCCGGGCTCGGCGCATCACGAGCTGTTGATGCGGGCTGGTGGCGTGCCGGCGATTGAGGAGGGCTCCCCCTACATGCCATTGCACGCTGAGGATGTGCTTCGACTCGCACCGGACGCGATCGTGCTGATCCAGCCGGGCAGCATGTCCGGCTCCGACACGATCGGCATGGAGCACGACCTCGGCCCGATCCTCGACCTCGATATCCCCGCGATCAAGCACGAGCGATTTGCGTGGGTCTCTGAGCCATTGGGACTGTTGCCGAGCACTCGGTTGGAGAAAGTCGCTGTGTGGATAGGACGGACACTGGAGGAATGGGCACAGGAATAGGTGGGTGCCACCGGTCAATGGCCAATGCGGGTTGTCGGTCATTGCTCGACCTCTCCACGATCTGGCACAGGAGTTCGTCCGGAGGCACCCGGTCACGCACGGCTCGGAGAGCCGTGCCACCCTCGGAGAGCCGTGCCACCCTCGGAGAGCCGTGCCACCGTTGGAAAGCCGTGCCGGGGGGGACTTGCCCCTATCATCCGCCCCATGAATGACCAGCCCTTCGATCCTGTGGAACTTCTCGGCCAGCGGGTGCAAGCGGCGATCGCGGCGGCTGCCCCCGAAGCCGGTCCCGAGGCCGACGCGCTTATCTCGCCAAGCAAGCGGGCCGAGCTTGGCGACTTCCAGTCCAACGCTGCCATGCCCCTCGCCAAACGCCTCGGCATGAAGCCCCGCGACCTCGCAGCAACAATCGTCAAGAAGCTCGATGTTGCCGACCTGTGCGAGCCTGTCACCGAGGCCGATATCGCCGGGCCGGGGTTCATTAATCTTCGGCTCAAGCCAGAGGCCCTGAGCGGGTTGCTCGATAGGCTCGATACGCCCGACCTCGGTCTGCCTGCACCGGCTGAACCCAAAACCATCGTCGTCGATGTCTGTGGCGTCAACCTCGCCAAGCAGATGCATGTCGGACACCTGCGCGCGACCGTCATCGGCGACACCCTCGCCCGCACCTTCGAGCGACTCGGTGAGACCGTCATCCGCCAGAACCATGTCGGCGACTGGGGGCTCCCCATCGCGATGGTCACGCGAAAGATCCAGATCGAGCTCAACGCCGGGCGGCTCTCGCTCGAATCGCTCACCCTCGACGATCTCGATCGACTCTACCGGGCTGCCCAGTTTGAGTGTACCGGGCAGGGCAAGGCACTAGAAATCGCTGCAAAGTACGACCTCGGCCCAAAGGTCGATGCCGAGCTCTGCGCCCAGCACGAAGAGGCGATGGAGCATCTCGAAGAAGCCAAGCAGACCCTTGTCGCGTTACAGAGTCACCAGCCCGATGTCTACACGATCTGGCAGCGAATCTACGAGGTGACAATGGGCGCGTGCCTTGAGGCGTGTGAGATATTGCATACGCGGATCACCGAAGCCGACAACGCTGGCGAGAGCAGCTATGCGGAAGAACTCGTGCAGGTTGTCGACGACCTCACCGCCCGCGGCATCGCTGAAGAACACGAGGGCGCGCTGCTCATCAGGCTCGACTCGGCTGAAGACGGCAAGATCGCCCAGCCCTGTCTCATCCGCAAACGCGACGGCGGCTACCTCTATGCGACAACCGACCTCGCGGCCATCCGTCGGCGTGTCCAGACACTCGGTGCCGACCGGGTCATCTACACCGTCGATGCACGCCAGGGGCTGCACTTTCGCCAGGTTTTCGCGGCATCACGAAAGGCGGAATACGCGACCAAACCCGGAGCGAATGGGCCATCGGTGCTCGAACACGCCGCCTTTGGCACAGTGCTCGGCAACGATGGCAAGCCCTTCAAAACCCGCTCAGGCGAGAATATCCGTCTCTGCGACCTGCTCGACGAGGCGGTCGAACGGGCTGAGACAACCGTTGCCGCCAAGAACCCTGACCTCGCTGCTGACGAACGCGCGACCATCGCCAAGGCGGTCGGTATTGCGGCAATCAAGTACGCGGACCTTTCGAGCGAACGAATCAAGGATCATGTCTTTCACTTTGATCGCATGTTAGCATTTGAGGGGAACACCGGGCCGTACTTGCTATACGCGCTCGTGCGGACACGGAGCGTCTTCCGCAAGGCCGAAGAGACGGGCACGCCCCTCGACCACGCCGACGCACCGATTCTCATCTCTGAGCCGACCGAGAAGGCTCTTGCGCTGGAACTACTGCGCTATCCGAGCGCTGTGCAGAGCGTCGCGACGCTGCTCGAACCGATGCGGCTCTGCAGCTATCTCTACAGCCTCGCCGGGGCGTACAGCTCGTTCTATGATGCCTGCCCCGTGCTTCGGGCCGCGAGCGACGATCTCCGGCGTTCGCGACTCCGACTCTGCGCACTCACCGCCCGTGTGCTCGAAGACGGGCTCGAGGTCCTCGGCTTACCGACGGTAGAGCGGATGTAGGCGACTGATACGCATCCCGGATAATTCTCGTGCGTCGCAGCGGGAAGGCAGGCTCAACAGAGCCCTGAGCGCAAGCGACGGGGTGGTGTGTGCTGCCACATGCCGAGCCACCGAAACCGGTCGCTTGCGCTCGCGGCTCTGTTCGACGCATGGCCAAATGCGGAAATAACTGGAGGCACGGCTCTCCCTTTCATTCCCCCCCACCTCAGCGTTGGCGCACAAGTTTCATGTGGGATCCGTCTGATACGGATTCCTCGAAGTTTCTGCGCATTGGTGGAGCCGAGTGTCTTTCTTCGTTCAGCCCGGCGGGCTGTTCTTCAAGAGCCGGGGGTGGAGTCCCGCGCAGCGAACGACACCCCCGGACTGGCCGCTACGCGCAATGTACCCCATCGGGGTGCTCTTGAGAACTACACGGCAAGAGGACCCCTCGCGGGGTCCAAAGGTCTTGCGATCACAACCGGGGGTGTCACGGTGCTCCACCCCCGGCTATTGAAGATCACCCCGTTCGCGGTGCAAAGCGGCAAACGCCGGAAACCGAAACAAAGTTCTGGAAAGCAATGCGCAGAAACTACATAGAATCCGTAACAAACGATCACCCACAACCCGCACTGGTCTTTGACAAGTGGCTCCCAGCCATTGGCATCACCTCAAAACAACAACTGCATCTGGAGACGGAAGCTGATCTGGTCATCAGCGATCGTTGGGGCCAGACCGATACCCTCATTGACCTTCACCACCGAGCCGCTCCCGACTTGATCGTCGAGATACCACTGCACATCGGCAGTGAGCTTGGCCGCGTGGCTGCCCGGGAAGAAGTAGTGGTTTGCCCCGAAGGTCAGCGTGTTGTAGTCTTCGCCGGCAGAGCGCAATTCATCGGGGAAGACCGCGTCCCAACGCCCAAAGATCTCCGTCTGCTCACTCACAAACACGCCACCCTGAATCAGTGCGCCAAAGTCATCGAAGTCTGGGCCTCCGGTGGTGTCGGTGTTGCGCCCGACAAACGCCCCATACAGGTTCCACCCGCCGCCCTCATACGAGGTATCAAGGGTGTATGTCAGCATGTCCATGTTTGTTGCTGCTGTGCCACCGAAGGTATCGGTATTGCCGGTATCACCAGCAGTCTGCCAGTGGACCGCTGCGCCGATCATGCCACCGGTCGCGCCTTCACGGAACGATGTGAAGTCTTGAAATGTCTTCCACGATGCGTCACCAAACTTCATCTCGACCCTGCCGGTGAGTGCCCAGTCGGCCTCCTTGGTCGAGGTATAGGCGGTGTTGCTCGTCTTGAAGCCGTCATTCACCATCGCCTTCACACGATACGAATCGCCCGCATACGAGAACTGGATGCCTTGGGTGCGGTCCTGGTTGAACGCCTCGTTCATCGGGGAACGGTCGGCGGCGAGCTGGTACTTGCTCGACACATTCTCCTCACGCATGAACGGCCCCTTGAACTGCCCCCAGGTCACCTCATCACCGTTGTCAAACTTGTGGGAGAGGATCACATCTTCGAGCTTGAACGCCCCGCCATCGCGGCTGTACGCCCCCACAACCTTGTACTTCCATTCGCCCGCGACAACACCGCTTGCCCCGATCTTGGTCCGCCGCAGGTTGA
>JAJRZG010000314.1 GCA_024275365.1 Planctomycetota bacterium
CCTCGATATTGCGGATGACCATGCCGAACTCCTTGCTCCCGGCCTGACCGGGCGTGGACACACAGGGGCTGGCCCGATCGCAGCTCCTCCGGCTATTGTACAGGAGATTGGAGACCAGATGAATACCAACACCAACCTCACCCCTCAGATCGTCTATCGAGGCTTTGCCCTTGGACCATTTGAGACCAACTGCTTCGTGGTCCAGGCTGCCGGGACCGACACCTGCTGGATCGTCGATGCAGGGTTTGAGCCCGGGGTTCTGATTGGGTATGTCCGCGAGCAGGGACTCACCCCAGAAGCTCTGGTCCTCACCCACGCTCACGCCGACCACATCGGGGGCGTGCGGGAGGTCCTCGAGGCCTTCCCCGGCACACCGATCTGGATTCACACCGCCGAAGAAGCCTGGCTGAGCGACCCAAACCTCAACCTCAGTGCCGCGATGGGGCTCGGCATCACGACCCCCAGACCCAATGCCCTCCTCGAAGACGGCCAAGAACTCACCCTCGCAGGCTCACAGTGGCGGGTGCTCCACACCCCAGGCCACTCACCCGGCAGCATCACGCTCTATTGCGAAGCCGCCGGCATAGCCCTCGTCGGGGATGCCCTCTTTGCAGGCTCGATCGGACGCACAGACTTCCCCGGATGCAGCTTCGAGACGCTCGAAAACTCGATCCGCCAACGGCTCTACACACTCCCCGATGAGACACGCTGCCTCCCCGGCCACGGCCCCGAAACAACAATCGGACGAGAAAAAGCAAGCAACCCATTCGTCCGACCGGTATAGGTGCTCTCCCAAGAGCCAAAGGCAATGACTCACCGCTGAGGACGCCGGGTGCCATGGCCATGGCTCGGCATGGCCATGACCGGAACCCTGTCACTTCTCGTCATAGTCACCCAAAGCTGTGACCATGGCACCCGGCGACCTCCGCGCTCAAACACGCCTCACCACCACCACCCCAGCGCGGTACCATCCCCCCATGCCACGCCCAATCCCCCACACCATCCACGCCCGCTGGCCAGACCGCCCCGCCCCCCGCTATGCCAGCACCATCCACACCGACGCGCCCGACAACTGCGCCCTCGCTCTCCTCGGCATGCCAGACGACACAGGCATCAAGCTCAATCACGGCCGCCCCGGCGCGTGCGATGGCCCCGCCGCCTTCCGCCGAGCCCTCGCACGCTATGCCACCTCCCAGCCCGACACCTTCACCTGGCCAACCCTCTATGATGCCGGCAACATCCCCCCAGCAGGCAACGACCCAAAAACCATCCACGACACACACAACCACATCACCGAGGCTGCCACCGCCATCCTTGACCTCAGCCTCCTCCCCATCGGCATCGGTGGCGGGCACGACCTCTCCTACCCCTTCATCCGCGCACTCGCAAACCACACACACCACGAAGGCACTCTCGAAGTCGTCTACTTCGACCCACACCTCGATGTCCGACCCGAACTCGGCAGCGGTATGCCATTCCGCGCCCTCGTCGAACACTCCGGCATCAAAGCACTCCACAACTTCGGCGCCTCACCACTCGTCAACGCCGCCGAACACACCGCCTGGTTCAGAGACAACGGCGGCACCCTCTACCCCGACAACCAATTCACCACCTTCTTTGACAGCACAACATCCAACCTCGCCGTCAGCTTCGACCTCGATCTCATCGACAGTGCCTACGCCCCTGGTGTCAGCGCCACCAACCCCTGCGGCTGGACACCCCACCAGGCCACCGCCGCCGTCTATGCCGCCGGCCGATGCCCCCGCGTCCGCTCCTTTGATATCATGGAACTCAGCCCCCCCCATGACCACGCCGACCGCACCTCACGCCTCGCCGCCCACCTGTTCCTCACATTCCTGCGCGGCTATGCCCAAAGGAGCAGCACAAACACCAACACATAAAGGCTCGTGGGGCGGGCGTCACCCCCGCCCGTATCTTCTCAGTGGGGTGGGCATCCCGCCCGCCGCGTCCAAAGCAGCATCGAAGAGGATTCACTCCCCGTGACCATCTGCATCCACAACGCACGCATCCTCACGCTCTCAGACACCCACCCCAAAGGCCGCCGAGGCACACACACCGGCAACCTCGGCATCATCGACCGTGGCTGGGTCCACATCCGCAACGGCTCCATCACCCAGGTCGGCAAAGGCACACCCCCCACACCAATCTCCCAGATGCAGCTCGCAGAACGCGACATCGACGCACGAGGCCGCGTCCTCATGCCCAGCTTTACCGACTGCCACACCCACCTCTGCTGGGCAGGCCAACGCCTCGACGAATGGGAAGCCAAACTCGCAGGCACCCCCTACCTCGACATCCTCAAGGCCGGCGGCGGCATCCTCGCAACCGTCCGAGCCGTCCGCAACGCTTCACAAACACAACTCACAGACCACCTCACCCAACGCCTCGCATGGCTCCTCCGCGAGGGCACGACCACCGTCGAAATCAAAAGCGGCTACGGCCTCAACACCGAATCCGAACTCAAAATGCTCCGCGCCATCACCGACGCAGACCACCACTGGCAGGGCACAATCATCCCCACCGCCTGCATCGGCCACGCCATAGACCCCGACGCCAACACCGATTCCGACCGCACATCCTTCATGAACCGCACCATCGAAGAGACCCTCCCCGCCATCACCGCCGAGTTCCCGGGAATCACGATCGACGCCTACTGCGAAGACGGCGCATGGTCCCGCCAAGACTGCATCGAGCTCTTCGACCGCGCCCTCGACGCCGGCCACACCGTCCGCGTCCACGCCGATCAGTTCAACCCACTCGGCCTCATCCCCCACGCCATCGACCGCCACTACACCTCGGTCGATCACCTCGAAGCCTCGACACCCCAGGACCTCACCCGACTCGCAGAGTCTCTCACCTTCGGTGTCATGCTCCCATGCTCCGGCTTCCACACCGATGCCCGCTACGCCGACGCCCGCGCCTTCCTCGATGCCGGAGGCAGACTCGCCATCGCCACCAACACAAACCCAGGCTCAAGCCCAAGCCAGTCCATGCCCATGGCGATCGCCCTCGCCGCCAGGTTCAACGGCCTCACACCCGCAGAAGCAATTGCCTGCGCCTCCGCAACCCCCACCGACCTCCTCGGCCTCACCGACCGTGGCACCATCGAGCCCGGCTGCCGCGCAGACCTCGCCCTCCTCCGCACCACCGACGAACGCACCCTCGCCTTCGAGTTCGGAGGCAACCCCATCGACATGGTCTTCTCCCGGGGCGAACTCGCCGCCATCAACGAACCCCTCGAGCGTTGGTGCTGACCGCAGCCGCCCGTCTCCACGAGCCCCATGCATGGCTTTACGAGCCCAGAGCGCAAGCTCGGGTGTCTTTGCCTCTACGAGCCCGAGCTTGCGAGGCTATTGCATCAATGGCTCCCTTCTGTTGGCGGCTCTTGCGGCATCGAGGATCAGTTTACCGGCGATCCAGTTGCGGACGCGGCGCCACGACCG
>JAJRZG010000315.1 GCA_024275365.1 Planctomycetota bacterium
CGAGGACCACATCTTCGGCATGTGCATCCTCAACGACTGGTCGGCCCGCGATATGCAAAAGTGGGAATACCAACCGCTCGGGCCGTTCCTTGCCAAGAGCTTCGCCAGCACGGTCAGTCCTTATATCATAACAATGGAGGCCCTCGCCCCCTTCCGCTCGCCCGCCTTTGAGCGCGCAACCAGCGACCCCCAGCCGCTTCCTTATCTTGACAGCAAATACAACCGCACCCACGGCGGAGTCGATATCACCGTCGAAGCCTACCTCGCAAGCGCCGACATGCGCAAACGCAAGATGGCCCCGCTGCAACTCTCCAAGGGCTCGTTCAAAGATATGTACTGGACGATCGGCCAGATGCTCGCCCACCACGCCTCCAACGGGTGCAACATGCAGCCCGGCGACCTCCTCGGCAGCGGCACGATCAGCGGCCCAAAGCGCGAGAACCGAGGCTGCCTGCTCGAACTGACCTGGGACGGCGACCCAATGGGCAGCCCCCCCACCGTCGCACCCGGCACGCAGCGCACACCCATCACGCTGCCGACAGGTGAAGAACGCAAGTTCCTTGCTGATGGCGATGAGATCATCCTCAAGGCGTACTGCGAGCGTGAAGGGTTCCGAAGGATCGGGTTTGGGGAGTGCCGGGGGATTATTGAACCTGCAAAGTAACGAGCCTTGAACGCGAGCGACGGGTCGGAACAGAGCCCTGAGCGCAAGCGACGGATTTTGGCATGTCAGCAGACGCGAGAGAACCCCAACCCATCACTTGCGCTCAGGGCTCTGTTTTGAGTACCCGTCGCTTGCGCACAGGACTCGTGAATTATATCACTCCCGAAACATCACCGCGCAGGCCGAGTGGCCGTGGAGATAACTCGCATCACCCACCGGCCCGATCTCGCCGGCGGCAAAGAAACCGGCAAGCGGGATGCCGCGAGCGCCTGTATCAAGCACCCGCCCCCCCTTGGCCCGCTCCTCGCCCGGCGGATCGTCCTGAAAGGCCCGCTGGATTGTCGAGGCGTCATGGTGACGGTGGTCAAAGAGGTTTCGGCCGCGTCCCGTGCAGGTCAAAAGCAGCACCCCGGCCGGCGGGCCGTAGAGCTGCTGGGCGTTGAGCACGAGTTCGAGGTCTTCCTCGGCCGTCTGTGCATCGCGGATATGAAAGCGGACGGTCTGCCCGACGCGCACGAGATCATGCACCGCGATGAAGTTCGTTTTCGGGTTCACGCCAGCGACATTGCGGATGAGATAGTCGCCCCGGCCGAGGTTGTCTTTATATTCGCTGACGACGCGCCCGACAAAGAGCCCGCGTTTGAGCAGCTCTCGTTCGTTTTCGCCGAGGATATCGAGAAGGTCGCGGAGAACATTGAGCGCAGGGCGGCCGCCGAGTTCATAGATAACATTGTTCTTGGCCTTTGTGATCACCATGTTCTCGCCGATGGGTCGACAGCCCTGGCTGACCACCGAATCGACCCTGATCGGCCCAGACAAGCTCACGCCGACAAAGCCGGTGGTGAGGGTGCGATTGTTATAAAGCAGCGTGTTCTCCCCTGCCTTTGCCCCGCCCGATGCCATGCCCCCGATGATCGACCCGGCGGGGTGGCCGTTGCGGTCAGAGACGCGGGCAGCGTTGAGCGTGGGGAGCATCCGCGTCAACGGCGTGCTGAAGGGATCGGCAAAGAGGATGGTCGAACGCAGAAGCGGGCTTGCGCCGATGAGTTCCCGCATGGCGAGCACGCCCGCCTCGCCCTTGGCTGCCGAGTGTGTGAGCGACTCGCTGCAATAGGCGTGGATGCCCACCCCCGGCAGGTGCGCCGCGAGCACCGAGACACCCGGGGTGCGTTCGAGCTCTCGGCTGCCCTCGATCACAGTGCCGGCCGTCGTCCCGAGCAGCACGCCCGGGCGAACCGCACGCCCGAGGGCTGCACCAATCTGCGCAGCCTCTTCGGTGTGGTGGGCAGAGATAAAGACAAAGAGCAGGTCGGGTTCGGTCGCGTGCTGCAACTGCTCGGCGATCTCTTCGACCGCGATCACGGCATCGGCGGAGGTCGAGACCCCATGTGCAAACCGGAACCGTGACTGGACGCTGCCCTGCTTGTGCGACTCACTCACCACGCCGATCAGGAACCGGGCCGAGTGGCCGATGCGTCGGCGGGGAGAGTGATCCCCAGCCCCTCGGGTGCGAGCACATCAATGCGTGAAGGCGTGACAATGCGGAGGTTGAGAGCCGCATCGAGCTGCGAGCTACCGAGCACGCCAACGATCTCGCCGAGCATGTCGCGGGAGTCGAGGGCTTCGCTGGGCATGATGTACCCGATGGTGCGGGGGATGCTCTCGTTGACGCTCACGATGCGGTACATCAGGGGCAGCAGCGTACCGTCATAGACGCTGCTGCGCACGAGCCGACCGACAAACTGATAGCCGCGGGTGGTTTCAAGCTCGTGTACGCGCGACGCGATCGAGACATAAGAAGCCTCGATTGCTTCACGCCGTGCGCGGAGCTGGCGGCGGGCATCGCGGGCCGCGATCCGCATCTCGATGAGCTGCAACCGTTGACCGAGTGCGGTGCGGATGCGTTGCCCGATGTCGTCGTCTCCCTGCGCCGAGACCGCCCGGCGAAGCTCGGCGGCCAACTCATCGAGCTCGGCGGTATCGCTGTCCTGCTTCTGCACCTGGTTGAAGAGCTCGGCAAGGTGCGTCAGCGTGCCGACCAGCAGCGACTCGGGTGAGACGGGTGCCTGGTCAATGATGGTCACAGCTTCGTCAGCACTCTCGGGATTGTCTGTCTCGGGTTGGTCCGGCTCGGGTTGGTTTGTCTCTGGTTGATCGGACTCGGGCTGGGCCTGTTCATCGCCTTCATACTCCGTCGGCTCACGAAGGCTCTCCGTGATCGAATCAGGCTCTCGCCCCAACCGCTTGATATCCGACTCGGCTTCGTCGGCGGGCTGGTCGGTCTCGACTGGCTCTTCAGCATCGCCCGGCTCGTCAGTTGGCTCGTCGCCCGGCTCGTCAGCCACCTCGGGGATTGTCGCAAGGTACGCCTCGACCTCGGCATCGGTCGCTGCCCGGAGTGCCTCGGCCTTGACATAGCCCCGCACCGATGCGGGCGGCTCAACCTCATAGCCCATCACGCTGCCATCGGCACCCTTGATCACATCGAGGACATGGAGCCGAGTCCCGATCGCGGGTTCATCGTTCCGCGGGATCGCCCGCTGCCAGCTCTGGGCAAAGCCCGCTGAGGCGTTTCGGCTCTTGAGCGCGCTGACCTTGGTCAGGACGACCGTCCCGCTGCTTTCCTCAGCATGGACCTCATCAGCCCTGACATAGACACTCAGCCCAGCCGGATAGGCCACGCGGGTCCACCCACTGCCCTCGGCATCGACCCAGAGCACTTGCCCGGCTTTCAGGCTCGCGACCGGGTAGTACCCATCCATGTCGCCGCTCTTGAGCGGGACATCGGCGCGGGTGGTCACGACATAATATGGCTCGACCGGGACCGTCTGGGCCAAAGCCCGGCCCTGGAAGAGCACCGAGGCGAGGATGAGAACAGGCACAACAACCTGACGGACAGCGGGCAAGAGGAGCATGAGTATCGTCTCCAAAGGCGACCGGGTCAGCCGCCCCACTCAGTTGAATCGACCCGAGGCTGCACACATGGTCACCCCGCAGAGCCCCTACGCTCTGCTGTCGGCGCCGCCGTGCGTCCCGCCGGGTCGTTAGGGAGTGTATCCTTATCGCCCGACGCGTGGGCGTTGCTGGGGGGCCGGGGTTTGGTCGAGACCAGCCCAACTCCCGAACATGGCTCGCACACACACAATGTGCCCTTCCAGCCCCCCAACCGACGGTCCCAAGACACCCTTATGACACCCCGACCGATGCTCCCTGAGGAACCCGCCCATGACCGCCTCCCATCCTGCTGCTGGCCTCCTCCCGCTCCTCTTCGTTGCAGGGCTTGCCTTGGGGCTTGCCGGGTGCTCGAGTTCACCCTTTCTGGATAGCCGCGAGCAGGACCTCCGCCGAGCGGTGGTCGAGTCGACCCGCACTCAGCTAGATGACGCTGAGCTGCGTCCTGAACTCCGGCAGATCGACCGAGTGACCGTCAAACTCCCGATCAATGAGCAGTTCTACGAAGAACTCGACACGATGGCCGGGCCAGCATCGAGGGACTTTGCCGCGGTGGACTATGGCAACGACCTGATGGGGATCAACGCCAGGCCGGTCGGGATCTCGCTGCACCGAGTGATCCGCTCGGCGGTCGCCAACACCCTCGATGTGCAGTTCGCCATGCTTGCCCCGGCGATCAGTGAGTCCGATGTCGTGGGTGCCGAGGCCGCGTTTGATTGGCTCTTTTTCTCAAACTTCAACTGGACCTCCCAGGATCAACCCAGGCCCTCGACATCGTTCGGCCTGACATCGGGCGACCAGCGCCAGAGCGTGCAGAGCACGACAGGCATCCGCCGCACACTGGAATCGGGCGGGCAGTTCAGCGTGCAACAAGACCTGGTCTTCACCGACTTTGAGACCCCTGGGCTGACCTTCGTGCCAGACCCGGCAACTCAGACAACCCTCTCGTTGCAGTTCGATCAGCCCTTGCTCCGCAACTTTGGGTCCGATGTCACGCTCTCACAGATACGGATCAACCGCAACATAGAGCGAGACTCCGTCGCAAGGCTGCGGCTCCAGCTCATCCAGACGGTGAACCAGGTAGAGGCGCAGTACTGGGAACTGGTGCGATCTCAGCACGATCTGGCGATCCTCAATCGCCTCCTGGAGCGGGGGATCGTGACCCGCGACCAGTTGCAAGTCCGGATGGATGCCAAGCTGGATGTCCCGCCCTCACAGCTTGCCGACGCGGTTGCGCGCGTGCAACGGCGAAAGACCGATGTCACCCGCGCCTCTGACGCAGTTCGTGATGCCAGCGACGGGCTCAAACTGCTGATGAACGACCCCGACTTCCCGGTGGGGTCGGAGATTCTGCTGACCCCGCTCGATCAGCCGGTCGATCAGAGCATGGAGTTCAGCCTCGTCGAGACACTGACCACGGCTGTCACGCACCGCCCCGAGATTGACCAGGCGATCCTCTCGATCGACAACACCTCGATCCGCGAAGCGGTGGCTGCCAACCAGCGCCTGCCTCAACTCAACCTCCAGGTCCAGATGCGGTTCCAAGGGCTCAGCAGCGGGCTGGATGCCCTTGGGGATGAGTTTAACGGCAACTATGTGGATTATATTGTCGGGCTCGCCTTCGAGCAGCCCATCGGCAACCGGGCTGCCGAAGCTGAATATGTCAAACGCCGGCTCGAGCGCGAGCAGGCCATCCTCTCCTACCGCAACACCGTGCAGCAGATCGTGCGTGATGTCAAGGCCTCGCTGCGGGCGGTGGAACGGAACTATCAGATCATCGAGCAGGCACGGATGTCTCGCATCGCAGCAACAGAATCGTGGCGAACACTCCAAATCGAGAACGACCAGATCCGGGAGCGGTCCTCAGAACGGCTCGAACTCGAGTTTAACCGCCAGGAATCGCTCTCCATCGCCGAGCGGACCGAGATCCAGGCGATCACCGATTACAACGCCTCGGTGGCCCAGCTGCACGCCGCGATGGGCACCGCCCTGGAACGCAACAAGATCATGCTCGCGATCCCGACAGCAAGCGAAGCACTCACGAAACGGCGCTCAGACGATTGGTACGCCTCATGGGGTGTGCAACGGGCCGAGAGCCAGAGGACAGAGCAAGTCACTGAACTCGAACTCGATGTTGAAGAGGTTGCACTTGAGAGCGTTGAGGAGTCTGGCGGGGCCGAGTCGGTCGAAGCAGAGGCCGCCGATGCGGTGGATGACACCCCAGATGATGGCAACAACGACACCCCCTCTGACCAATAGCACCATGCACGCCAGCCCCGAAGATATCGCCCAGGCAATCGTCGCACTCAGCGAGGGCAGGCTGGTGGCGTTTCCCACCGAAACCGTCTATGGCCTGGGAGCCGATGCCTTCGATGCAACTCTGGTCGAGGGCATCTTTCGGGCAAAGGGACGCCCCGCATCCAACCCGCTGATTGTGCATGTGGTCGATGAGAGCATGGCAAAGCGGGTCTGCGCAGCCTGGCCCGCCGAAGCCTCGGTGCTTGCTGCCAAGTTCTGGCCAGGCCCGCTCACGCTCGTGCTCCCAAAGGCGGAGGGTGTGCCGGGCATCGTCACCGCAGGAGGCTCAACGGTCGCGGTCCGCTGCCCAAGCCACCCGCTGACCCTGGCATTGCTCGAAACACTCGGCTCCCCGATGGTCGGCCCCAGCGCAAACCGCTCAGGGCACATCTCGCCGACCTGCGCTGCCCATGTGCGGATGAGCTTCGACGAGAACCAGGTATTCATCCTCGATGGCGGCCCGTGTACCGGCGGGATCGAGAGCACAGTGCTCGACCTCACACGCGATCCGCCCCGGGTACTCAGGCCGGGGCTTGTTTCGGCAGAGGAAATCGCAGAAGCTCTGGGCTCGGCAGTCACAGATGCACAGCACCCATCAGGCACAGGACAGCACTAACCAATCAAACACGACGAGCCCGCCCGCTCCCCGGGGCTTCGCCGTTCGCACTACGCCCCGCTCGCCCCGACGCAGTTGGTGGAAGGTGGGTCACTGCCGGAAGCGCTGCGTGCCTGCCCGGCGGAAGGGTTCGCTGCTGTCATCAGCCACGAAACAGATGGTGTCGAGCCCCCCCATCGACTCCTCACGATGCCCACCGAGCCCAGTCCCTACGCGGCACGGCTCTACGCAGCACTCCGCGAGGCCGACTCGATGTCGCCAGCGAGCATACTCATCGTCAAACCCTGGCCGGCCCCCGAGCCCAAAGGCCTGTGGCTGGCGATCGCGGATCGGCTCAGACGAGCAGCAAGTCCTCGCCCATAAACCCCCATCCCCGCACGATCGAGATCAGCACTCGGAATCACAAGCTGGCCCATACAACATGAGACACTTCTGGTGGAATAGAGATGGAGAGGTTGTCGCTGAACTCGAACAAGAAGACCACGATCGTCTGGCTGCGCATTTCGAGCTTCGGGATGACGGGATCAACGAGAATGGCGAGCAGCACTGGACGGTGCTTGCCGAGATGAACGACGACCCGGAAGATGAATAGGTGGATTCTCGCGTTGCCGGGGCGGGCCGTGACTTCGCGTGCATTGCCATGCGGAGGCCCTTGCGGATCACGAAGATTTGCGTGCGTCTTTACGAGCCCTGTGCGCAAGCACAGAAACTGGTTTTATCCGTAAAAAACGACCGTCCGTGATCCCGAGCTTGCGCTCGGGGCTCGTAAAGACATATACAAACATTCATGATCCGTACTACTCAGCAGTGAGCGGTTGCGCACGCAGCGTGTCCACCCGCCGCCCGTCCATGTCGATCACCTCAAACCGCCAGCCATCGACCTCGACCACATCCCCCGCCTCGGCGAGCCGACCCAGGTGGTGGACAACAAGCCCACCAACCGTGTGGTACACCGCCGGGTCAAACGATGGGCTCGGCTTCTTCCCGATTTCCACGAGAAACTCAGCCACCGACAGCAGGCCATCAACAAGCAGCGACCCGTCATCGCGCCTGGTAATGTTCGGCTCGTCGGCGTGGGGTGTGCCCCCCACTTCGCCAAGGATCTCTTCGAGCAGGTCCGAGAGCCGGAGCATGCCGTCGATCGTGCCGTGCTCGTCTGCGATAAATGCGATCTGCGCGTTCGACTCGCGGAACAACTCGATCGCCCGCAGGGCATTGGCCGTCTCTGGAATAAAGAGCGGCGGCACAACCAACTCCCGGGGTTTCTTCTCTCCCGCGTGGGCAAGCTCTACCACAGACACAACACCCAGCAGTGCATCAAGCCCGCCCGGCGAGACAGGCACATGCGTATCCCGGCTGGCGCGCGCAAAGGCGGTGACCTCGTCACTGCTTGCATCCGCTGAGAGACACTTGACATCCCGTCGCGGTGTCATAAACGACCCGGCCCGGCGGTCGGCCATCGCAAAGACCCGCTAGATGACCTTCCCCTCTTCCCGCTCAAGCACCCCCGTCGTCGCCCCGAGCCGAATCATCGCCTGGATTTCTTCATCACTGACAGACTCAGGTCGTTCGGACCCGATGCCCATCGGCCTGAGGAGGAGATTCGTCGAGAACGAGAGGAACCACACCACCGGGCTCACGATCGTCGAGACGACCATCATCGGCCCCGCGACCCGCCGAACGACCGCCTCGGGGTGCTCCATTGCGAGCCGTTTGGGCACCAACTCACCGAGCACAAGCGAAAAATAGGTTATCACCAGCACGACACACCCGAGGGCGAGTGGCTTTGCGACAGGCTCCAATGGACTCCACTGTGCAATCCAGACTGCGATATCCGCTGCGATTGTTGCGCCGCCATAGACACCCGAAAATATGCCGATCAGCGTGATCCCGACCTGCACCGTCGAGAGGAACTTGATAGGCGATTCAACCGTCTTGAGGGCATGGGAAGCCCCCCTGAGCCCTGATTCAGCCTGCTGCCTGAGGCGGAGTCTTTTCGAGGCGATGACCCCGGCCTCTGATCCCGCGAGCAGGCCATTGAGCATAGTCAAGAACAGGATGATCCCGATTTCAAGCATGGTCGAGGCGATATCCGATGAAAGCCCGTGGCAACATTATGGAACTTTCTCCGCCTTTCTTGCGAACATGTCCGTGATATGGGGTTGCATGATGCACCGGTTTGCGTGATAATAGCGGGGCGGAGTATCTGAACGGAGGGTCACGGTTCTCGTGACGCTGTGCACGCTGAAACTGGGGGGTGTCAGGAAAGGTCGGATTGTTCCGGCCGGAAAGGTGTTCGTCTTGTCGTAGGAGTTGATCGTACTATCGCTCAAGCAACACACCCGCGGGGAGGGTCCCAGGCGGGAAACTGGTTTCTGAAATCTCGATACCTCTACACGATGCCGCAGGCATCGGATGAGGTTGACAAAAGCAACATCGGGGCAGGTGGCCCCACTCTCCCCGAGCCCCGGCGAGAGTCGGAGAAGAATAGAAGGAGTCTCATCATGAAAAAAAGACGCTTTGGCTTCACGCTGATCGAGTTATTGGTGGTCATCGCGATCATCGCCCTGCTCATCGGCATCCTGCTCCCGGCACTCGGGAAGGCCCGCCGTGTGGCGCGTCTGGCGATCTGTGGCTCCAACCTCAAGCAGGTGGGCGTCGCGGTCAACAGCTACGCCGCAGACTTTGAGGACAAGGTCGCCTCGTATTCCTGGAATGTCGGGAACTACGAGACGGAGTATGCCGACCTGCAGAGCCCCGGTGACAATGTCACCGCGACCATGTTCCAGCTCACCTCGATCATCCGCAAAAAGACCGGGAACGATCTCTTCCCAAGGCTCAGTAACCGAGCCCCACAACGGCGCTTCAGCCACGCGGTCATCGTGGACTACATGGCTGACAAAATCCCGGAAGAGACCGCAGCCTGCCCCGAGGATCGGCTCCTCCAGCAGTGGCAGCGCGACCCCGATGACTATCCAGACCTCAACGAGCAGGGCGGCGAAACCTACGCCAAGATGTTCCCCTACGCCTCGAGTTATCAGTTTGTTCCCGCCTCATGGGCACCGGACAAACGATTTGGGCGTACCCGTACCGTGTGGCAGTACAAGCCGAACCACGACCTGTTCTGGTTCCCAACGGTTGCACTCGGCGAACGCCAGCTCCGCGAAGTTGACTTCCCCTCCTCAAAGGTCCAGATGTTCGACTTCTATGACCGGCACGGCGGCGCGAAAGAGCAGTTCTATGCCTACGCCGATGCCAAGACCGACCTCCTCTTCTTTGATGGCTCGGTCCGCTACCTCCAGACAGGAGATGCCAACCTGAGCTTCTTCCCCAACCAGCCTCAGAACCAGACCCGTGTTTCTGAGATGTGGTACGATCCCAACGATGTCTACGAACCCCCAGCACGCTCAGGCACCAAGGACTTCGTCGAGTCATACTTCCGATGGACTCGCGAGGGTCTTCATGGTCTCGACTTCGGTGGTTCCGCGATCAACAACAGCGGCAGCTGACCTCACCTGAAGCATTAACGAACCGGCCCGTCTGACGACGGGCCGGTTTTCTACATACTCAAGGCACCATACAGACATATCCCCGGGAGGAATGCCGAGAGTATCGCTTTCTGGAGTCTCATCCATGGCAAAGAAACGATTCGGCTTCACACTGATCGAACTCCTGGTTGTCATTGCCATCATCGCCCTGCTCATCGGCATCCTGCTCCCCGCGCTCGGCAAGGCCCGGCGTGTGGCGCGTCTGGCGATCTGTGGCTCAAACCTCAAGCAGGTCGGGATCGCGGTCAACAGTTATGCCGCCGACTTTGAGGACAAGATCGCGTCCTACAGCTGGCGGGTCGGGAACTATGTCACCGAGTACACCGACTTCCCCACGCCTCAACGCGATTATCAGGCGGCCATTCTGCAGCTGACCTCGATCATCCGCAAGAAAACCGGGAACGAGAACTTCCCCTTCATCCCACAAATGAACCGAGTGCCGCACAGGCGGTTCAGCCACGCGGTCATCATCGACTACATGGCGGATCAGATTCCTGAAGAGACCGCCGCCTGCCCGGAGGACCGCCTCCTGTTGCAGTGGCAGCGCGATCCCGAGGAATACCCCGATCTTGGTGGCGGCCAGGGCGGTCAGGGCGGAGACCCCTACGCACGGCAGTTCCCCTACGCCTCGACCTATCAGTTCGTCCCCGCCTCCTGGGCACCAGACAAAAAGTTCGGGCGTGTGCGGACGGTTTCTCCCTACAAGCCCAACCACGACCTCTTCCGCTTCCCCGGGAATGTGCCTCTGGGCGAACGCCAACTCCGCGAGGTGGATTTCCCCTCCTCCAAGGTCCAGATGTTTGATTTCTACGATCGGCACGGCGGCGCAAAGGAGCAGTACTACGCCTACGACGATGCCAAAACCGACCTGCTCTTTTTTGATGGCTCGGTCCGCTACCGCCTCACCGGGGACTCCAACCCCGGCTGGAGGCCGAACAACCCGGGCAATATGAGTGAATCTGTCACCGACTATGTCCCCAACCCCGCCTTTGAGCCGCCCGCACGCTCAGGAGGAAGCAAGGATTCCAGTCTCAAAACCTACTTCCGTTGGACACGCGAAGGCCTCCACGGCATCGACTACGGCGGCTCGATGCCCAACTACAGCAACTGAAACGGTGTACGGAGAGTTCTTGGTTGCCTCTACGAGCCCCGAGCGCAAGCTCGGGTGTGTGGATGGCCGACTTTCACGGGTATACCCCTACCCGAGCTTGCGCTCGGGGCTCGTAAAGACGCATTGAGCTCGGGGCTCGTAGAGACTCATACAAATTTATCGTGATGCGGAATACACCCTCGCGCCCGGGTGTTCATATGGCAGAGGCTCACACACGAGCCCTCAACAACCAATCCTCTTCGTACCCCGGTCGCATACTGTCCCCCAGGCGACCGGGGTCTTTTTTGTCGAGATCAATCCGGCTGGACGCTGCCTCAGAGCCCCATTTTCTGCTTAAAGTACACCTTGCCGTCCTTGAACTTGACAAGGATACCGGTGTTCTCATCGCCCCAGAGGTAGTCTTTGCTTTTGCCGGGACCGCCCTGTTTCTCGACCATCCCCTCATACCCGATCCCCACACCCGAGGCCTCCTGGAGTTCGCCCTCGCCCCCCATGATGTCTTCGACCCCGGCAAGATCCATCCCCACAGTGATCTGCTCAAAAGAGTCAAGCGTCACGGTGTCCTCACAGCCTGCCAGAAAGACCAGGGGGATCGCAATGCACAGGCACAGAACAAGTCGGGTGAACATGAGGAGGCTCCTTGGGGTGTATGGTTTGGGATGCTCCGTAGAGCGTACCACAGGTTGGAGACTGCCGATCGCCTTTCTTCACAACCCGGTACCATCGCCCCATGCTCCCGATCTACACCGCAGCCACATTCCTGGCAGCAGCCCTGCTCTTTGCGATCGAACCCTTCGCAGCCCGACAGGTGCTCCCGACCTTCGGCGGCAGCCCGGCCGTCTGGAATACCGCGGTCATGTTC
>JAJRZG010000316.1 GCA_024275365.1 Planctomycetota bacterium
GGATGCCATCCTCCTGGGCGACGATCGTCCGTTCGACATTCTCGACGCTCTCGTATTGGCCGATGGTGCGGACGCGGACATCAGAGCGACCATCGGCGACCTGCCCGGCGGAGACATTGCGGTTGGTGGACTGGATCGCCGTGACGAGTTGGCTTGCGGTGATGCCGCGCTGGGCAAGGCGGACAGGGTCGAAGCGGATCTGGACTTCGCGCTCGCGGCCGCCGAGGACATTGACCTCGGAGACGCCGGGCATGCGCTCGATCGTGGGCTTGATGCGGTCCTCGGCAAAGTCCTGAAGGGTGCGGATGTCGAGCGTCGGGTCGGTGGTGCCGAAGACGATCCAGGCGATGTAGTCGCGGTTGTCGGGGTCGGAGGCCGAGATGACCGGCTCATCGACATTGGCGGGATAATCGGGGACCTCGCGGAGTTTGTCGGAGACCTCGCGGAGGGCTTCTTCCTTGGGGGTGCCGACCGCAAACTCGAGGCGGATGGTGCCGGTGCTCTGGGAGCTTGTGCTCGTCATCTGGCGGAGGTTTGAGAGGCCTCGGAGTTTTTCCTCCTGGCGGTCGATGATCTCCTGTTCGATTTCGTCTGGGCTCGCCCCCTCCCAGAAGGTGCGGACGGAGATGATGGTGTCTTCGACATTGGGGGTGAGCTGGACGGGGATGCGTTGGACCGCAAGCACGCCGGCGACGATCGTGAGGATGACCCCGACGGTCACGGTGACCGGCTGGCGGATGACGAGGCGGAGCAGGTTCATATCAGCCGGCCTCCGGTCTGCCGGTGGGTCTGCCGGTGGGAGCGTCAGTCGGTCTGCCGGTCGGTCGCCCGGCGTTCTCGGTGTCCGGGGCCTGGTCGATCGAGCGCACGGGGGCAGTGGGGTAGAGGCGATCGTTGCCCTCGACGACGACCTGGTCGCCCGGCTTGAGGCTGGCCGCCTCGATGACGACGCGGCCAGGCATCTCGAAGAGCACCTTGATGGTGGCCGGCATGGCTTTGGCTGGGGGTGGCCCCATGCGTCTGGCGACATAGACATACGCCCCCATGTCGTTTCGCATGATGGCATCGGTGGGGACGATCAGGTGCTCGCCACTGGTGCCGGTGGGCACCCACCCGACGACGCTGAGCCCCGAGGCAAGGGCATCGTCGGGATTGCGAACCCGACCGACGAGTTGAAAGGTGCGTGAGCGATCGTCGATCTTGGGCACGATGCGGAGGTCTTTGACCGCGAGCCTTGCTCCTGCTCTGTCAAGCCCGACCACGAGGTGTTCGCCGAGGAGTTTTTCGTGCAGGAGCAACTGCGCAAGCACGGGCAGATACCGCTGAGGCACATCGAGCACCAGCTCGAGTTCATCGGTTTCGACCAGCTCGCAGACCGAGTCGCCCGCCGAGACCCATTCGCCGCGCTCGGTGAGTTTTTGGGTCACTGTGCCGGGGAAGGGGGCGACGATCTGCATGTCTTCGAGTCGGTGTTCGAGGAGGGCGAGCCTCGCATCGAGCACCTTGACATCTTGCCGGGCTCTTTCATCGCGGGCGATGGCCTGCCGATATTCGACCTCGGTATCGCGTTGCTCTCGGGCGTTTGAGGCTCCCCGCTCGGTGGCTTCCTTCAGGGAGGCGACCTCCATCTCCCACCGATCACGAGAGGCTTCTTCTTCTGCGACTCTCGATTCTGCAGCAGCCCGCTCGGCTGTCAGGCGTTGCTGTTCGAGCACCAGCCGCTGGTTGTCGAGCCTTGCCAGAACCTGCCCGGCCTCGACACGCATCCCGACCTCGACGAGCAGATCGACGATGACGCCCGCCTCTTGCGAGGCGACCTCGGCGATGCGGAGTGATCGCAACTCACCTGTGACCATGCGGTGCTCGGCGACATCCTCGGAAATGACCTCAGCCAGGCGAACCGGGGCGGGGGGGGGCCCCTGGGCGTGAGCGCCGGATGCGACTCCCAAACAGGCGAGACACATCGCCAACATCAATCGAACATTCATGCCCAGCCTCCAAATCCCCACCAAACTGTAGCCAATACTTGCGGATTCTCGTAGTCTTGTCTGTGCCCACCCTGGATCGAGGATGTGGGCGATATCGGGCAAATCATACGCATACAGAGGGGTATCAAAGTTTCGTTCAAAACCGTGGCGGTTGGTGCGATGGATCGTGCGAAAGAGGGTGGAGTCGTCTGGCCCGTGAGGAAAAGGCCTTGATGAATACCGGCCACAGGCCCTTTGCCGTTGCAGTCTTTGTGTGCCGACCTTGGTTGTGTGCAGCGGTGTGGGCTTGGGGAAAGGGCCGGATAGATCGGGACTCCTCATTCTTGCGCCGGGCAATCTCCTCCTGCTCGGCGTGGGGGGGCTCACCGACCTCCGCTGTCGTTTGCGTGTGTGAGCGGCGGCTGTACTGACCCGGGGGGTGAGACCGGGTGCTGCCCGTGACTTTGGTCACGGGCAGCTCTTTTTATCAGACCTCATACAGAGTCTCTATACAGAGCCCTGAGCGCAAGCGACGGGATTGAGTCTGATGCAGATTCGGAAAAAACTTGTTTCTTTGGGTACTTCGCTCCTCCGGAGCAATTCTTCTTTTCTCTTCATGCTCCATACGAGTTATTTCGGGATCCGTGTGAGACTCTGGCACAAAGCGGCATCACTGCACGAGGAGAACAGGGAGAAAGAGGAGAAGAAAGAGGTCGCGAGTGATGGCACCCACGCATGAGTTTTTCTCGGGGCTCTGCCAATCCGTCGCTTGCGCTCAGGGCTCTGTTGACCTACCAGATCACATCAACGATCCCCGCTGCCCCGAGGATGCAACTGACGATGCCGTTGAGGGTGAAGAAGGCCATGCTGAGCCCGGCGAGCCCCTGACGGCTGAGGACGATGTGCTCGGTGATGAGCAGGAGAATCGTCGCCGCAATCCCCAATGCGAAGATCACGCCCAGCCTGGGGTCGGACTGCCACGCCATGACCAGGCACGCCGAAGCAATCAGGTGAAGCCCTCGGCTGACCCAGGCTGCCCCGCACTGACCGAGGGCGGCGGGAATGCTCGAAAGGCCCGCCCGGCGGTCAAAGGCGAGGTCCTGGAGGGCGTAGATCACATCAAACCCGGCGACCCAGCAGAGGACCATCCCCGCGAGCCACCAGAGGGCGGGGGTGTCTGCGAGCGCAGCCGGGTCTATTGCAAGAGCGGCGCAGAGGGGGGCAGCTGCCAAGGCTCCGCCGAGGAAGAGGTGGCAGAGGAGGGTGAAGCGTTTGGTGAATGAGTACAGAGCGATCCAGGCCAAGACGGGGGTCGCCAGGATCATGGGCCACCAGTTGGCAAAGAGGAGGCCAAAGAGTGAGGTTATGGCGAGGAAGGCAACTGCGCAGATGCCAGAGGCGGTAAGTCCCTGGCGGGTGGTGAGTCGGCCCGAGGCGAGTGCCCGGCGGGCGGTGCGGGGGTTAGCCGCATCGATCTGCCGGTCGGCGAGGCGGTTTACCAGCATCGCCCAGGTGCGCGCAAAGACCATGCAGACGACGATCAGCACGAGTTTGCCCGAAAGCCGCATGGGGGTGTCTGATTCGGGTCGAGCAAGAAACGCAGCAAGCAGCGCAAAGGGCAGGGCAAAGATCGAGTGGGCGAGCTTGATATCCGAGGCCACCACCCGGGCGACCGCGAGGGTGCCTTGGGCAGGGATGGGGTTCTGGGGAGGTTGGGGGGAGAGAGTATCGCTCATGCCGCCAGAGCGTAGCCCGGGAGGGATTGGGCATGAAGGGGTCAGAAAAACGCAGAAGGGTCTCGGCTCCCCTCGCGGTGCCGAGACCCTCCCACCGGAGACATGAAGATGAAGACAGTTACCCCTCTATACGGCAACCAGACTTGGGGGTTCCGATAGGCTTGGTGAATGAGGGGTTTTACGCAAAAAAGCCCCGGGATGTGTATCCCGGGGCTTTGGGTTGTGTTTCTGCAAGGCGGGCGGGGAGGCCCACCCCACGACAGCTTTTTAGCAGCCCGCGTTCCAGAGGTTAAGGAAGGCAAGGACATCCTGGGTGTTGATTTCGCCATCGCCGTTGATGTCGGCGGAGCTGTCGCCGGCGTTCCAGGCGTTGAGGAAGGCGAGCATGTCCTGGGTGTTGACGGTGCCGTCGCCGTTGAAGTCGGCGATGCAGTCATCGGGTGGCGTGAACTCATCGCCGAGCCTGATGTCATCGACGAACCAGTCGTCTGTGCTATCGCTGCCGTTGGCGCGGAATCGGATGGCGAAGTTGTCGTGGTAGGAATCGACCTCGACCTGCGCCTGGTGGAAGGTGAAGGAGCCCTGGTCGTTGCCATCAGAGGTGATGGTCATGAAGTTTGCCCACGAGCCGGCGAGGTTGA
>JAJRZG010000042.1 GCA_024275365.1 Planctomycetota bacterium
CCCGATCGTCGAAGGCTTTGCGGCGAATCACGAAAGTCATGGAAGAGGGTATGGCATGGGTTGATCCAATGCTTCACGGTCTCGGTGTCTGGGATTGCACTCGATTGTGTGTTGCGTGAAGAAGGGAGAAAGACAGAGAATGCCCCCGGAATGGTGAAGTATCCAAAGATCGCCACGGAGGGGCGAAGTACCCTGGGCACACAGATTGGCATTCGCCTTATCCCTTCGTGCTCAGCAACTCTCGCGGCTTGAGGCGGTTGAGTCGAAGCACCGCGGGCACGCTCGCAAACAGGCATATCACGAGCACTATCCCACTCCCCACCAGGATCGGCAACGGCGGCGGGCGGAGGTTCCACTCCAGGCCGAGGAGTGCGCGGTGGAGTTGTTGGGCGGCAAACGAGAGCTGCATACCCATCAGTGTGCCGAGGATGCCGGCAGTGATCGCGATGAGCACGGCTTCAGCGGCAATCATGCGGGCGAGCATGGTGCGTTGGCCCCCCACTGCGCGCAATACGCCAAGCTCGAATCGCCGTTGCTCGACGCTGTTGATGATGACATTGGCGACGCCCAGACTTGCGATCAGCATGTTGATGATGGCAACTGCCGAGGTCGCAAACAGCATGGCCCGCATGAACTCGACGATGTTGGCGAGGATGCGTCTGCCGCTGCCGGCATCGAGGATGCCGTAGGGGGTCATCTCTCGCCAGATGACTTCGAGTGCTTCGTCATCGGGCGTGTTGTCGTCGAGCTCGATCTGGATGAGGTTGATCGCGTCGGAGCCGAAACGATCGCGGAGGTCATCGCGCGAGCCGAAGACGGCGTGCATCGACTGGTGCGTGTATTCAGAGCCGATATCAAAGAACTTGCTGACGATCTCGAGGCCTGGGCTTGTGATGACGCCGACGATGTCGAACTCATACTCGATGCCATCCTCGCGACAGGTGAAGGTATCGCCGACGCCGAGCCCTTGGGCGGTCTTGAACTCTCGGGCGACGATGATGGCCCCGCCCTGTTCGAGGCGGCGTTGGGCGAGGAGCGGGTCGCCCTCGATCCAGGTGAGGTTGGTCATCTCGAAAAACCGCTCGGGCTCGAAGGCGATGAAGGTTGTGTTGTATTGCTGGAGCGCGCGGACGCCAAAGGCATCGGTCTCGACGGGATGGAGGGTGATGGCACAAGTGCCGGTGACGAAGGGGAGGCTGTCGAGGGTCTTTTGGGCCTCTGGCGGGATGTTGAGCCCACTGACAAAAGCGTCTGGAAACTGGAGTTTTTCGATCCAATCTCGGAGGAGTGCGCCGCCTTGCGTCCAGAGGCCGATCATGAGGGCGAGGCCTGCCATCATCGCCCCGGCGGTGAAGCCGTAGCGGAAGGGGGTGGCGGCGACGAGGCGTTCGACGATGCCCCGGGGGATGCCGAAGAGGCGGGCGACGAGCGGGCCGACGAGGCGCGTCACGAGCCCGACCAGCGGCACCGCAAGAAAGAAGTAGCCGATGAAGATCGCGGGCAGGCCGATGGTAGCGTACGCCCAGAACATAACTTGCGCGTCGTTGGTTGCGAGGATGGTCAGCAGGTGCGTGCCCAGGCCGAGCACTGCGACGAGGAGCGCCCCGGCGATCGCACCCCGGCTGGGAGCGAGCGAGCGTGACGCCATCGCACGGAGCGGCGTCGAGCGGGCCGCCCTCCATGCGGGCCACGCTGCGCCGAGCACGCCGGCGACCACGCTGCCTGTTGGTGCGAGGATGAGCCCGAGCGGACTGACGAGCGTGCCCTCGGGGATATATTCGCGGAATGCACCGATGATGGCGGCTGCGATCCCGAGCCCGAGTGGGAGGCCGACGGCTGCGCCCATGAGCCCGATGATCGCCCCGACGAGCAACTGCGACCCGGCAAGCTGGAGGCGTGTGGCTCCGATGCATCGGAGCATTGCCAGTTCCCGTTGCTGTTGGGCAGCATCGACGGTCAGGCCGGTCAAGATAATGAAGGCTGCGGTGAGGAAGGCGAGCACCGTTGCGAGCACGAGCCCGAGTTGGCTCGACGCGAGGTTCTTCTCGACATTGGCCGTCACGCGGGCGGTGGTTTCGAGGACGAACCCCTCGGGGACTTCTTCCCGATGTGCAGCTGCAAAGGCTGTCGGGTCGTGATCCGGTTCGAGGATGATCTCGATCTCGCTGAGCGCGCCTTCGCCTCCGATCGCAGCCGCGAGCGAATCGAGCGACATATACGCCTGTGGCCTGCCTCCCAACGGTGGCTGGTGGGCGATGCCGACGACCGTGACTCTGCTCGGTGCGCGCAAAAACCGTTTGATTTCCAGCGTATCACCGAGCCGAAGCCCGACGCGGGCATTGAGGACCTCGGCCTCCTCCTGGGTCTCGACACGCTCGGGAATCATCGGCCGATCGGTTTCGTAGACAGCGATCCCCATCGAGAGCCCGTAGCGCCCTGAGCCGCGATCGACACCCTGATAGGTGTGCGTCATTCGCTCGGCAAAAAGACTGTCCACCACGATCTCGCCGGGAGCCTCGGGCAGCCTGCCCGTGATGAGTTCGAGAGGGCGGAGCTGTTGCCAGCGGGCGAGGTCGATGCCGTGGACGACGGGAGAGACATCAAGCACGACCTCCTGCTGTGTCCACAGCCCGTCGGGATCACCTTCTGATTGCACGAGTGCCTTGGTGCGGAGGTCGAACCGCACGGTCTCCTGCCGCGAGGGTGAGGCGACCGCCACCCCCGGCCATGCCTCGATGCGGTCGAGCCAGTCGGCGGGGATCGTTTTCATCATGCTCGCGGGCTTGAAGATCACATCGGCCGCCCCGACCGTCGCGTTGAGCCGCTCGCGGATCGCCCCGTTGAGCGAGGCCATCGCACTCGACACCACCGTAATCAGCGCAGCAGACAGCGCGACCGTCAGGACGATGAGCACCGTCCGGCTAGGCGTTGCGTAGAGCCTGTTGATAGCGAGCCGCCACACCGATCGCATCGAGGTCCTCCGTTTCGATGGTGTTGCAGACACGCCCGTCATGGAGCACGAACACGCGGCTGCAATGGGCTGCGGCTGCGGGCTCGTGGGTGACCATGAGCACCGTCATCTCCTGGTCGCGGGCGAGAGTGCCGAGCAGCGTCCAGAGCAACTCGGCATTGTCAGAATCCAAATTCCCCGTCGGTTCGTCAGCAAGCAACACCGGGGGGGAATAGAACAACGACCGCGCGATCGCCACGCGCTGCTGTTCGCCGCCGGACATCGCTTCGGGACGGTGCTCGGCACGGTCGGCAAGATCGAGCATGTCGAGCAGGTCTATGGCGCGGGCTCGCAGCTCTCGCGGGTGGTCGCCAGCGAGCAGCCCGGGCAGCTCGACATTCTCGACTGCGGTCATGGTCGGAATGAGATTGAACTGCTGAAAGATAATGCCCAACCCCCGTCGGCGAAAGTCGGTTGCCTCACGCTCGGAGAGATCGTGGACCGCCCGCCCGCCGAGAAAAATCTCACCCGAATCCGGGCGGTCGAGCGTCGCAAGCAGATGCAGCAGCGTCGACTTGCCCGACCCCGATTGCCCCATAATGGCATAAAACCCCGGCTCAGGAATCGCAAGCGTCGCCCCCCGAAGGGCGTGTACCTCCCGATCGCCGAGGTGGTAGGACTTGTAGACATCGGTGCAACGGATCATGAATACTCACGCGGGGATCACAAAAGGCTTGGGGAGACTTGTTGGTGTGCGAGGGTAGTGGGTTTTGGAAGAGTCCGTCCGGGTCAGAGAAAGAGCCCCTCTCACACGCGGGGAGTTTTTGAGGATCTTCTCACGCGGGTCTGATCCCCCGATAGAGCTGCTGCACACGCTCGGCCTCCTGTTTACGCACCTGTTCGAGCACCAGCCTCGGCACCCGCCACTGGCCCTGCTCGGCGGTCACATTCGAGCAGTGCTCGCTCAGGCACCGATACAGCAACTTGAACGCATCCCGCGGCTGGTGCATCTGGTCGAGAGCGTCCACCACATCGCGACCCGTCACATCCTCGGCAAACAAATCAAGCAACGCGATCGGCTCGGCATCCACAGCCCGGCACGCTTTGAGCCGGGCGTCGCAGAGGTCATAGAGCATCGAGCCGGTCCAACTGAGGCGCTCGATGAGGTTCTGCTTGTCGAGCCTCGCTTCCTGGAAGAAGGCGCTCGACTCCTTGAATAACGCATACCGCAGCTCAATCGGCAACAGCATCGTCAAGCCGAACGATTCCTGCTGGAGAAACTTGTTGTTAAACATCGGCCAGATGATCGAACGCATCCGGTCGGCATCGCCGTTGACAAGCGTGGGCTCATCAATGCGATCGACAAGCACAAGCACGCCGTGATACCCGAGGCACCCGAGCACACGCTTGAGCCGATCGAGCATGGCGTAGCGCGTCTCGTCAGAGTCATGCATCGGCAAAGCAAGCGAGGACTGGTCCACCCTGCTGAGCAACCCCACCGCCCGTTCGAGCGAGGGCTCGCTCCGCCGAATCGTGCGGAGTTGCTTGAAGAGCCGGTGACCCAGCCGCCTGATCCTCCACCTCTCGTAGACAAAGTGCTTCAGCGCGACTGCGAGCCACCCCGCTGCGAGGATTGCCGCGAGGATCTGAAGCCCGGTGCGCAAGTCGGCTGCATCGTCTGCTGTGCGAAAGAAGGCCCAGTACGAGGCTGCAGCGGCGAACAACCACCCGCCCCACGCCAGACACAGCCGCACAAGCCACCTGCCCGAGGGCCAGATTCGCAGCACTCGACGGAGAGCCCTGGCTCGTTGCACTGCCCGCTCGGCATCGTCATAGACCGACTGGAGGAGCCGAAGATCATGACCGATCGCCGCCCCGCCTCGACGGAGCCGTTTACCAGCATCAAAAGGCACGGGGCACGGGGAGTCTGCCATCGGGCCATCAAGCACCTGACTCACGATCGCGGTCGTCGCCCGGCTGAGCAGCGCGTCGATGTGGTCCACCAGCCGCATGGCTTTGAGCGAATCGGCGGGGTCCTTCTCGGCGCTGCGTTCGTGGAGGCAATCAAGCACAGCGTTCAGGTCGTCGTAGTTGATGATCCAGACAGCCTGCTCAGGAGAGTCGAGGTTGTGTCTCCGAACATGGTCTGCGATCTGCATGCGGATCGCGGTCTTGCCCGAGCCCTTCTCGCCAAAGACGACCGCCGTGGAGGGGCGCGCGATCGAGCCGAGCACTTTCTCAAAGTCAGAGTGTGTTGAGGTGGGTGAGTTGGCCTGGGTGTCTGGCCTCGTGTCTGGTCCGATGTCTGGTCCGACACCTGGCACGCCCCGCAGGCCGAGCCTCGCAAAGACCGCGTCGTCACGGGCCTCCTCACCCTTGAATGGGTTCTCGGTGATCGACCAGTGCTGAAAGAACTGGGAGAGGTTCATGGGGAGGGGACCAAGGCTCAAGGCAATGAGGAAACGAAACGGACACGCATCTGTCTCCCAAGTCTATCCGCACGACAGCAACGCGATCGAATCACACCAACAGGCCACCCTCACGCAAGGGGCCATCTCAGTCTCTCGGTCCCTCAGCCCCTTGGTCCCTCAGCCCCTTGGTGCCTCGATCCCTTCTCTCTCAGTGCTCCACCCGCGTCCCCAGCATGGGTGCGAGCTCTGCAAGAATCTTCTCCAGTATTTTCTGGTTTTTCGCTTCAGCGTTGAGCCTCAGCAGGGGCTCGGTGTTGCTCTTGCGGACATTGAACCACCAGCCCTTGTTCGAGAACGCATCGATCGTGACACCGTCAAGCTCGTCGATGTCAGCGATCTCTCCGAACTCCTCGTGGAGCGTTTCGATCGCCTCGTCCTGCTCCTCGATCTCGAAGTTGATCTCGCCGGACTGAGCATACTTCTTGGCCGGAGCGACCATCTCGCTCATCGTCTTGCCACTCTGGGCAAGCACGCTGAGCACCGTGGCCATGGCAATTGCGCCCGAGTCGGCGTTAAAGTTTTTGCGGAAGTAGAAGTGCCCCGACAGCTCGCCGCCAAACACCGCCTTGTGATCGGCCATCTCCTGCTTCATAAACACATGCCCGACCCGCGAGCGAATCGGCTTGCCGCCATGCTTTCGGATGGTTTCTTCGACCATCTTGGTCGAGCGGAGGTCATAGATGATCGCCGACCCCGGGCGCTGCTTGAGGAAGGAAACCGCAAGCGCAGCCGTCAGGTGGTCGCACCCGACGGTCTGTCCCCGCTCATCAATAATCACACACCGGTCGGCATCGCCATCAAAGCAGATACCCAGATCGGCCTTGTGTTCCAGGACCGCCTCCTTGGTCTGCACCAGGTTCGACTCAACCAACGGGTTCGGCTCATGCACAAACTCACCTTTGGTGTTGTCGAAGTTGATCTCGATGATCTCGAGCCCCTCGATGTTGTCCCCCGCCTTCCCAAAGATCTTCGGCAGCATCGTCCCCGCCATGCCGTTGGATGCATCGATCACGACCTTGAGTTTCTTGCCGCCCATGTCGAGAAACTGCAGCACATGCTGGGCATAGGCGTCCCACAGGTCGCGCTTCTCGACCCGGCCGTTGCACTGC
>JAJRZG010000043.1 GCA_024275365.1 Planctomycetota bacterium
ACGGCTCGGGCTGATTGGATGGCCGAGGGTGGCCGAGGAAGTCATCATCGAGCGCGACATTCGGCTCGTGGGCGAGAGCGGGTGCCGATACCATGTCCAGCACCTGTCAAGCGGCGGCAGCGTCGAGATCGTGCGGCGAGCACAAGCGGCCGGGTTGCCCGTGACAGCCGAGGCGAGCCCACACCATCTGGTGCTGACGCACGAGGTAATCACCGTGGGACCGGCTTCCAGCCGGTGCGAAAGCCAGCAACAGTTGTAAGGTGATACCACAAAGACACACCGGCTGGAAGGCGGTGTCACAACTCACCGGCCCGAAGCCGGTGCTGCGGGCTATAACACCAACGCCAAGATGAACCCGCCCCTCCGCGAGCAGCGGGATATCGACGCGATCCGCGAGGGCGTTGCCGATGGCACCATCACTCTCCTCGCGACCGACCATGCTCCGCACACCCCAGATGAAAAAAACCAGCCCTTCACCGATGCCCCCTTCGGCATCATCGGCCTGGAAACCGCCCTGCCGCTCTATGCTGAGGCATTGGTCGATTCAGGAGCAATCGGCTGGCCCCGACTCGTCGAACTGCTCACGCTCGAACCAGCAAGACTCTGCAACCTCGACCGTACCACCCGAGGCAACGACGGCCTCGGCGAACTCTTCATCGGCGGGCCTGCGGATGTCACCATCATCGACCCAGACCAGGACTGGTCGATCAGCGAAACCGACCTGCACAGCAAGAGCCGAAACACACCCTTTCTTGGTCGGCAAGTGAAGGGACGGGCGGTGATGACGGTGGTGGCTGGAGAGGTTGTGCATGAACTCGAAGCCGCGTACTCGTAGCAGCGATGGCTCTCTCAGGTCGTTTATGGACCGACTGATACGGAGTCCACAAAGAACCCGTACTCCTGGGTACTTCGCCCCTCCGGTGCGCTCTTCGGGTATCAACTCCCCATCCGTCGTTATGTGGCTTTGCACGCGCCTTGTTCGCTGCTAGACAACGCGTGTGCGCTGCCAAACAAAGGCCTCGCTCCGGAGGAGCGAACTACCCGAAGGCACCCTCCTCTCGCCCCCACACCGGCGGGCGTAGACTTCAGGGACCGAATCGCGGAGTGAGGATGGTGTCGATTCATGACACCCGCTCCGTGAAACACCCCAGTCCCGCCCTTACAGCAGCCCGAGAGGGCGTGCCCGGAGGGTCGGATGGCGAGCCCCCCAGCCGGGATTACCCAAACCCCCGACCGGCGAGGCCTGCCATCCGGCATCGGTGCGTCCTGCTGCTGGCGGAAGAAAGTACGCATATGCCCGCTGATGAACTGAGTACCGACAACCCCGACACAGACACCAGGCAGACCGAGAGCGAGCAGGACACCCGCCCCACCAATGATGAGGGTGGGCAGGATGCTGGTTCCACAGAAGCCCATCCTACCGATGGTGGTGGGCAAGATGCCCTCCCCACGGATACCCCCAAGAAAAAGAAACGCCGTCGTGGCCGTCGCAAGGGGAGCGGGGGTGAGGGTGGCCAGGAGAATGGCGTGGGCGAGCACCGCTCCACCCGACGCGCCCCGGCCGTCCATCATGCCAAGGCCGACACCACCAATGTCGAGGTCTTCGAGCAGGAAACCTCGTTTGCCGACCTCGGGCTCCATGAGGACATCCTCAAGAGCCTCGCCGAGATAGGCTTCAAGCAACCGACCTACATCCAGGCATCACTCATCCCCCCGATCCTCGCCGGGCGCGATGTGCTCGGGCAGGCCAAGACGGGCACGGGCAAGACCGCTGCCTTTGGGCTCCCCCTCCTTCACAGGTGCGAACCGGGCGTACCGATGCAGGCGATCATCCTCGCCCCGACCCGCGAGTTGGCGATCCAGATCACAGACGAGATCAACGAGATCGGTCGGCACACGCCGCTCACCGCGGTCACCATCTACGGCGGGCAGCGGATCACCACGCAGGTGGACAAGCTCCGCCAAGGCCCGGAGATCATCGTCGGCACGCCGGGTCGCGTGCAGGACATGGTCGGCAGGGGGTTCCTGCACTTCAAGAATGTCCGATTCGCCGTGCTCGATGAGGTCGATCGGATGTTCGATATCGGCTTCCGCGATGACATCCGGCGGATTCTGGGCATGTGCCCCCGAAGCCGCCAGACCATCGTCGTCAGCGCGACATTCAACCGTGAGATCGAGGAACTCGCCCGGCGATACATGCACAATGCCGAGAAGATCATCACCACCGCCGGCAGCCTGACTGCCAGCCTTGTCGAACAGCACTACCTCAGCGTCGAGCCGTGGGACAAAAAACGCTTGCTGACCCACCTGCTCACGCACGAAGAGCCCGCGCTGACGCTGATCTTCTGTCGCCTCAAACGCCGGGTCGATGAGTTGACGCGCCACCTTGAGCGCAAGGGCATCGAAGCCCACGCGATGCACGGTGACCTCAGTCAATCGAAGCGTTCCGCCACAATGCGCCAGTTCAAGGGGGGACGCCTCTCGGTGCTGATCGCCTCAGACCTGGCAAGCCGTGGCATCGATGTCGATGGCATCAGCCATGTCATCAACTATGACCTCCCCGACTACCCCGATCTCTATGTCCATCGTATCGGTCGCACCGCCCGTGCGGGCATGAAGGGCATCGCTTGGAGTCTTGTTACCTCGGCCCAGGGCAAACTCCTCACGCAGATCGAGGAGCTGGTCAACGCCGAGATCCCACGCATGGACTACCCCGACTTTGAGCACAGAGAGAGGCCCGAAGACTGGCGCGACGAACCCACCGGGGGCAGGCCACCGCTCGAAATCCCCGAGACCGCCCCGGCCCGAAACCGGTTTGAAGCCGACGACCCGACCGAGGTCGTCAAGAAGATCGACAAAGACGAAATCGCGAAGAAGTTCCCTGGTGGGATTATCCCAACGAAGCTCCCGCCCAGATCCATGGGAGGGCGTGTGCGTCGGCGGGGGAGATAAGAAAGGGCGTATCCGCAAGCCTCGCAGTATGGATTGACCAATCAATCCACCCTCCTACGGTTTCTCGATCAGTCTGCCGAGAACCAGCATGAGCACCCGCACCAGGAATCCGAAACGCCACGCAATCAGGCGCGGTGGCCTCCCGCCGATGGTCGTGGTCATGCTCGGGTCGATCCTCGCTCTCGCGCTGCTCGCCTTCGCCCTCAGCCGCCTCCGCAGCCCATCGAACACCCTCAGTCCAGATGCCCAGGCCGACACGCCCCTGCTGCTCTACTGCGCCGCGGGCATCCAGCCCGCAATCACCGAAGTAGCGCACCGATATCTCGAAGAGTACGGCATCGCCATCGACATCCAATACGGCGGCTCAGGCACGCTCCTCGGCCAGATCGAGATCAACCCTCGCGGCGACCTCTACATCGCAGCCGACAATTCATACATCCTGCTCGGCCAAGACAAGGGCCTGCTCGCCGAAGCCTCCCCACTCGCAACGCAACACCCGGTCATTGCTGTCGCCCAGGGCAACCCAAAGAACATCGGCTCTCTCCGTGACTTCCTCAGACCCGAAATCTCCTTTGGACTTGCCAACCCAGATGCCGCCGCCATCGGGAGCGTCACCAGAGCAGCCCTCCTGACCTCCGGCATCTGGGATGACATCGAGCGAGCGTCCAAGGTCTTCAAGCCCACCGTCAACGAACTGGCCAACGATATCAAGATCGGCACTATCGACGCCGCCATCATCTGGGACTGCAACGCCGCCCAAGTCGATGGTGTCCACGCCATCGAAGTCCCCGAGTTGTCACGCCACACCCGTTCCATCGCCATCGCCATCCTCACAGCATCAGAGCAACCCGAAAACGCCACCCACTTCGCACGCTATGTCGCGGCGCAAGACCGCGGCGGTGAGTCATTCGACAAACTCGGTTACGGCAGCCTCCCACGCGACACCTGGACCGACCAGCCCAAGTCGCAGACCGGGGGTTCGCCATGAGCCCGACACCAACCCCGGACACTCCCACCAAGCCGATCAACGACCGTGCCGCCGCCCGTGTCGGCAGCCGTCGCAACGCCTTGTTCTTCGCCTCACTCGGCGCGCTCACCGCTGCCTATGTCCTCCTGCTCGTTGCCATGATCGTCGCGATGCTCTCGTTCACAAGCCCCGACAATCTTGCAAGTGTCTTTGCCGACCACAACATCCGCTACGCTGCCCTCCTCAGCCTCATCACTTGCACCATCAGCGCCATCCTCTCGGTCTTGATTGCTGTGCCAACTGGCTACCTCCTTGCCCGCTTCAACTTCCCCGGCAAGCAGGCAATCGACATGATTGTCGATATCCCCATCGTTCTCCCGCCCCTTGTCGTCGGCATCGCGCTTCTCATCCTCTTCCAGACCATCCCGGGACGCTGGTTTGAGTCCCACGCGTTCGAGGTCACCTACATGATTCCCGGCGTTATACTCGCCCAGTTCACCGTGGCCTGCGCCTTTGCCATCCGCACGATGCGCGTCGCCTTTGAGCAGATCGACCCCCGCCACGAGGCTGTCGCACGCACCCTCGGCTGCTCGCGCGCCAGTGCCTTCCTCCGCGTCACCCTCCCCGAAGCATGGCCGGGCGTTGTCGCCGCCTTCACCATCGCCTGGGCACGCGCTCTCGGTGAGTTCGGACCCGTGCTCGTCTTTGCCGGTGCCACACGCATGAGGACCGAAGTCCTCCCAACGACCGTCTATCTCGAGTTCTCTCTCGGCAATCTCGATAACGCCCTCGCGGTCTCCATCCTCATGCTCCTCGTCGCGGTCGCGGTGCTCGGCATCACGCGGACCATCGGCCTTCGATCGTTACGCCAGATGGAGCCTACCCGATGATCGCACTCGACAATATCGCCATGCGCCTCGGCGCGTTTGCGCTCGACAGCGTTTCATTCACCGTCCCCGACTCCTGCTATGCCGTGCTGATGGGTAAAACGGGATCGGGCAAAACCTCTATTCTCGAAGCGATCTGTGGCCTCCGACCCATCACCGGGGGCACCATCCACATCAACAACCAACCCATCCACACCCTCGACCCCGCCCAGCGAGGGGTCGCCTATGTCCCCCAGGACGGCGCACTCTTTCGCACCATGACCGCCCGGCAACAGATCGCCATGCCTATGCGCATCCGAGGCTGGTCTCGCGCAGAGACCAACGCACGCATGAACCAACTCGCCGACATGGTTGGCATCACAAACCTCCTCGAACGCAAACCCGCCAGACTCAGCGGCGGCGAACGCCAGCGTGTCGCGCTCACCCGCGCCCTGGCCTTCAGGCCACGAGTGGTCTGTCTCGATGAGCCCTTCAGCGCCCTCGATGAACCCACCCGCGAAGAGATGTACCGCGTCATCGAGGCTCTCCGCGACCATACCCCATTTACCGCCCTCCATGTCACGCACAGCTCTGTCGAAGCTCGCCGCCTTGCCGAGAGCCTCTATTACCTCGATGATGGGTGCGTTCACAAAACCAAAGCCATCCCCACAACCCCCACCACCCCCACACCCAACCACACGCCAAAGCACACACCCCACACTCCCACGGAGACCGACCGATGCGAGTATCCGTTGAATACATGAGCCTCATCCGCGACGCCTCGGGTGTCGATGCCGAAGACCTGATCTCCCAAACCGATTCGCTCACACTCGCCGACATGCTCGAGCATCTCGCAGAAAACCACGCCGAGCCCTTCCGAGCCGCGGTGCTTGACAACAGCGGCACCATGCACCCCTGGCTCATGGTCACGGTCAACGATGTCCTCGTCCGCAGCCCCGAGGCAATCCTCCGCGACGGCGACCGCGTCACCATCGCTGTCCCCATCTCCGGAGGCTGACATGACCCCTTCTCCCCCCACGCCCCTCCCACCCTTTGCAAACCCGACTTCGCCCATCGACGACACCGACCGCGCAACCTACCAGTGGCAGCTCTGGACCCCCGGCTTTGACGAAGTATCGCAAGCACGACTCAAATCAGCGACGGTCCTCATCTCCCGCGTCGGCGGCCTCGGCTCTCCCGTCGCCTACGAGCTTGCCGCAGCGGGCGTCGGCCACCTCATCCTCTGCCACGCCGGAAACCTCAAACACAGCGACCTCAACCGACAGCTCCTCATGACCCACGACTGGATCGGCAGGCCACGAATCGAGTCCGCCGCCCGCCGACTCCGTGACCTCAACCCCCGTCTGGAAATCACCGCCATCCCCGACAATATGTCCGACGCAAACGCCGAAAGGCTCATCACTCAGGCAGATCTCGTGGTGGATGCTGCACCATTGTTTGAGGAACGACTCGCCATGAATGATGCCTCAGTCCGCCTCGGCAAACCCGTCGTCGAGTGCGCGATGTACGAGATGCAGGCCACCCTGACCACCGTCATCCCGGGCATCACTCCCTGCCTCCGTTGCCTTGTCCCCGAGCCTCCCAAACCCTGGAAGCGGGAGTTCCCAGTCTTCGGTGCTGTCGCAGGCACCGTCGGCTGCATGGGCGCAATGGAAGCGATCAAGCTCCTCACCGGCCTCGGCACCCCCCTCGCTGGCCGAATGCTCTCTATGGACCTCCGCACCATGCAGTTCCGCATCACCGATCTCGGTGCGCCCCCGTCTTGTCCAGTCTGCATCGCAGCACATCGCACCCGCTAAACCGTGCCACCAGTCATCTCCATATTCGGCCATGCGTCGAACAGAGCCGCGAGCGCAAGCGACCGGTTTCTGTGGATCTGCATGTGCCAGCACACGCCAACCCGTCGCTTGCGCTCAGGGCTCTGTTGATCCGGCCTCCCGCTGTGATGCACGAGTCTTTTACGCGATGCGTCTCATTCCACGCACCTGTCTCCGCCTCTACACTCTCCCCCATTCCTTATCTGCACCATGCTATCGTTCGCGTTGAGCTTTCCCCCATGCACCCACGCTTTGCCGCATTCCCATCCGCCCTTGTCTCCAAGGCCCGCAATGTCCGCCTCAATCCGGGCAACATCCCCGCGCTCCTCGTGCATCCAGACTGGGAGCGCCCCGCCCCCACCCTCCTCTGGTTCCATGGCCGCACCGTCACCAAAGAACTCGACCCGGGCCGATACCTTCGTCTCTTGCGTGCCGGCATCGCCACCTGCGCCATCGACCTCCCCGGCCACGGCGAACGCCCCGGCCCAAAGCTCCATGATCCAAGGCACACCATCGATGTCCTCGCCCAAGGCACCGCCGAGATCGACACGATCATCGAGGCACTCGCCGACCCTGAATACGCGGACATCTTCGATCTCGACAACCTCGCCATCGGTGGCATGTCCGCTGGTGGCATGATCGCCCTGCGCAGGCTCTGTGACCCCCACCCCTTCTCTGCTGCCCTCATCGAAGCATCCTCCGGCTCTCTGGCCTATCTCAACTTTCCCCCCATCGACGCGCAGGGCAGGCCGGTGCCCCTCTCGCAGCTCCGCGAAAGAATCGAAGCCATAGACCCCGCTCGCCACCTCGACACCTGGCAGCCTCTCCCGCTGCTTGCCATCCACGCCACGACGGACCAGCTCATCCCCTACGAGACCCAACGCGCCTTCATCGACGATCTCCGCACGCACTACAAAGCCCATAAGACAGACCCAGACCAGATAGAGCTCATCACCTACACCAACACCGGCGCTCCCGGAGAGCACGCCGGCTTTGGCAAGTTCGGCGCCGACGCCAAGACGGCCGCCACGGACTTCCTCACCAGGCACCTGCTTCTACGAGCCCCGAGCGCAAGCTCGGGATCATGAATGGTCGATATTCACATGGAAAACCAACCCTGTGCTTGCGCCCAGGGCTCGTAAAGACGCATACAAACTATTCGTGATCCGTATCAGAGGCTCTTTTCGGCACGGCAACAACTCTTTTCGGCACGCCAAAAACTCTTTTCGCGCGACCGATAAAGCGTGTCGGCATCCCAGAACACACAAAGAACTGTCGCTGTGCGCAGAATCCCCCGATATTGTCGTATGAGGGAGTCCGTAGCAGAGGAGTCGTCAGACGCATCCCGCGTGAAACTCGTGCCCTCCGGGACGATTCTCCCTCTTCTCCACCTCCTCCGCACGAGAATTATACGGGATGCGTATGAGTCGCCTCTTTGTTCGAGTGTTCAGAGACCCCACACATCAAAAAAGCCGCCCCCAATGGGAGCGACTGTAAAAGTGGCGAGAGTGGGACTTGAACCCACGACCTGCGGGTTATGAATCCGCCGCTCTAAACCAGCTGAGCTACCTCGCCTATGGGGACGATCATCGTAGCACACTGCCCCCGGTCGGCAACCCCACACCCCACACCCCACACCCCCACACCCCCACACCCAGCCCGGTCATTCCCCCGCCATCGGCTCGATCGCCAGCTCCAGCACCGCGTGCCCATCAATCTCGAAGTGCTCGACCATCAGCCGAACCAGCCGTTTCTCGGCGATCACAAACTCACCCGTATCCCGTGTCGGCCCATGCCAGGTCCAGTTCTCGAGCACCACCGCGTCATCGACCAGCACCCGCACCCCATCATCGCTCAGCGTCGAGACCCGCCATCGGCCGGCGGGCAAAACCAGCTTGGTCGTCGCGATCATTCCGAACCGGTCCGCCCCCGGCCCCGCCTTGGTCAACACCTCCGTGAGCTCCAAGTCCCGAGGCCCGCCCGAGCCATACGCCAGCGAGAGCGATTCCAACTCCACCCGCCGTGCCGCGGCGCTCTCGGCCTCAGCCCGCCAACCCTCGAGATCCTCGCGTGGGTCGATCGTCCACGGAAAGAAAGTCGCCTGCCATTTCGCGACCACAAGCGTGTCGGTGTAGATCGCCTCAAACCCCCGCCCTCGCAGCTTGAGGGTGTAGGGATGTACCCCCGCCGGGCCGTGGACATCCACCCGATAGGGCTGGGCCGCGTCGAGCATTTCATCCTCCGGCCGATCAAAGAGATCACACCCGCAACACCTCGGCAACCCTGTCGCCGAATCAACCCCCGGCACGCAGGTACACAACAGCCCACCCGGACAACACTTGGGGACCCGGTTCTCCGTGGTCTGCCCCGGCTCGCGGAGCACGAACTGCGCCCCGGGGCTGTTGAGCACCACATAAAAATCCTCGACCTCACCGAGCACTTCATACGAATGCACCGGCCCCTCATCTCCCACCCGCCGGGCGAAGGGTGTCTTGTGATCCCACGGGAAATACTCGCCCATCACGATATTCACCCGCCCGGCGAGCCCCGTCCTCGCCCCCACCGGCCGCGTCTTGCCGATCGCTTCATATGCTGGTGGTTGGTATATCTCCATCGTCACCATCACCTCGGTCGGCTCCTCGCCTCCCGAAACATCCACCTTTGTGCGCACCCGCTCGAACTGGTTGCCCCCCATCATCGTCCCTGTCGTTTCGCGCAGTTGCACCGCCGTCTCCACGCCCTCGAACCGGTTGCGGATGATCTCGTTGTCAGCTGCCCCTCGGTGGTTGGCCTTTGCCCAGTCGGTTGCGAGCAGCCCCTCGTCGTTGTCCCACCACAGATGCACACCGCACTTGTCGCCGAGGAAGGTGTTGTCGCGGATGACATTGCCCGCGCCGTGCTCGATATTGACGCCGCCGCGTTCGAGCCCGTAGGCCATGCCCCCGTTCTTCTCGAACTGGTTGCCCGCGATGAGCGTGTCCTGCGAATACCCGGCCCAGATGCCGCAGATCGCGTTCTCGACGAGTCGGTTGCCGATGAATCGGTTGCCGAAGCTGAAGGTCATCTCGATGCCGTGGGCGGGGGCATACGAGAAATCGTTGTTGATGAGCAGGTTGTCGTTGCACCCGGCCCTTTCAACGCTGAACCCCTCCGGCCCCGGCACCTGCCCGAGCGCCTCTTTGCCCGCAAACCCGAAGAACCCGTCGCCGGAGTGCGTCGCCGAGTTCTCGGCAAAGAGGTTCTCGTTGCACTGCTCAAAGACAAGGATGCCAGCCGAGTCCTGCCCACGGTTGTAGATGCCATGCGAATATCCCCGCACGCAAAAATCAAAGGCATTTCGGCTGACCACATTCCGGCTCGACCGCCACATCGCCAGCCCCCAGCCGGAGAGGAACGAACAATCGTTGTCATAAATCTTTGAGTCGGTCACACGGTCGAGGATGATCCCGTTTTGCCGCTGTCGCGCAAAGCACTCGCGGATCGTCACGCCGCTGGACCGCTCGACAAGGATCCCCGCCCCGTACCGGTCCACCCACTCGCCACCATCGTTCTCGTGTGGCCAGAGCCAGTCGCTGCTGTCCTCGGTCTCAGGGGTCGAGCCTAACTTCATCGCATAGCCCCCAGAGACATCCGCCCCCTCGATCACCAGCCCGTCGGCATTTGTCGCCCAGATTCCCACTTTGAACCGATGGACCTGCGCCCCCAGCAGCGTGACATTTTTGAAGCCGTCGATGCGGATGCCGATGCCTTCGAGTTCCTCCCAGGGCATCCCCCTCGCAGCCCCGAAGAGCGCACTCTCCCCCTCGACAAAGAGCACCGTGATCCCATCGCCCTCGATATGGATGACGCCGTTGTTGTCGGTATCCTCAATGACCACCCCCGCGGGCACGCGGACAAGAGAGGAAGTCTCGATCCGGGTGTTGTCCTCAGTAATCGTGATCTCGGGTAGAATCGACTCAGGCTGGGCGCGTGCGGCTTCCACACACCCCGCAACAACCATTGCCGCAATCAGACAAAATGCGTGCGCATGTTTCATGCCCCCATCGTAGCGGAATGGTGTGCAGTTCGAGAATGAGCACACGACTCACGGCTCGGAGAGCCGTGCCACCCGGAGAGCCGTGCCACCTCAGAGCCCCACCTCACCCGTTCGACTGTGGCTCAACCCCCGGCGACTGCTCCACCTCATCCGTCTGCGAGACCCGCCGGACATCCCCCGTCGGCAACGGCTGGCTCGGCTGGTCAGGAATCGCCTTGGGCGCACTCGCCGGCTTGCTCGATTCAACTTCCATGTCGTCCCCGATGTCCTTCAGCCCCCGCTTAAACTCCACAATCCCCTTGCCCAGGCTCCGGCCCACCTCCGGCAACCGCTTGCCGAAGAGCAAAAGCCCGATCGCCAGGATGATCAGAAGTTCCGAGTTGCCGGGTAGGTTGAACATCGCCAAAGTTGTTCCGTACATGAGAACTCCACCGTCAGGTGTGTAAATCGAATCGCCGACAAACCGTATTGGCCGACTCGGCCTCCCGGTTTCCCCGATTCTACGCCTCCGAACCCCCGAGCACAGCCTCGGCAACATTCACAAGCAGCATCGCCACCGTCATCGGCCCCACACCCCCGGGCACGGGGCTCAGCCACCCGGCCACCTCCCGTACTTCCTCAAAGGCCACATCCCCCACCGTCCGCGTCTTGCCATCAGGCCCGGTAACCCGATTGACCCCCACATCCACCACCACCG
>JAJRZG010000317.1 GCA_024275365.1 Planctomycetota bacterium
CCAAGGAACAGGACAGCACCCCATCACCCCCTCATCCCCCTCCCCTCCCTGACGCGCGAGTGCTTCGGCTTGAGGAACTGGCCGACGACCCGGTCATCCGCGAGGCGCTCGATGCCTGGGATGGCCGCCTGACCCTAGAAGACCTCGACATGGATCGGTGGCTTGATGCGCATCGGGGGCAGGCGTGAGCAAGAGAGGGATGAGCAGAAACGCCCCGTTTCTCCAGGAAGAGAAGCCAACGCGCACGCGTGCTTTCGCCCAGTGACCCGCCCCGTGGGTCCGCCCTCTGTTGCGGCGGTACTCACGCAGAGAGAAAGGCACCGCCTGAAGGGGGCGACCGCCCATTTTTCTGCCATCACCCCACCCCGGCCACAGCGTGTGCTTCCCCCGACGGCGGGGAGGCTGGGCAAATAGGGTACCCTCTCTCAAATGACGCAGGGCCGGAGCCCTAGTTCGGAATGCAGATGATGCGTGTATCGCACGCCGGAGATGCTATGTCCTTCTTGTCAGTGATTCTTGCCTTTGGTGTGTGTGCCCAGATTGTGGTTGGTATTGCATGGGGACAGAAAGCCGGGGAAGGTCAGGATGGGACCGTTCTGGATGCCGGGGTCGGGCTCGATCTCGACCTTGGGCCGAACGCCTGGACAGCCTGGGAGCGGCAGGCGTACGCCAGTCTCCAGATGAGCTTCAACACGCCGTTGCCACTGGCCAAGAGTCAGGGGGGGATGATCGCAGGGACTTCAGCCGCTCTTGCGGTCCACGCCGGGCTCAAGGCGCTCGATGCCGGGGGCAGCGCCATGGACGCGGCGCTGACCGCGGCTCTTGCGCAGGTCGTGCTTGATGCCGGGTGCTGGAACAGTTATGCCGGGATTCTGAATATCGTCTATTACGATGCGACGACCGGAAAAGTCTCAACGCTCAACGGCGGATATAACATTCCCCTCGGTGAAACCGATCCGGGGACGATTCCGGGACGGTCCCAGGTCGATGGGCGGGCGGTGCTGGTGGGGGGGTTCTTTCCGGCAGCAGAAGCGGCACACAAGCGCCACGGCCGGTTGCCCTTCGAGACGCTCTTTGGCCCGGCGATACACTTCGCCCACGAGGGTTTCGTGCTCGATCCGATGCTGGCGTTGCTGATCCAGTTGCGTCTGGATGTGCTCAGCCGCGCCCCCGAGACGCTGGCGATCTTTGAGAGTTCGCCGGGGCGGCTGGTGCAGGCGGGGGAACACTTCAGGCAGCCGGCCCTCGCCGAAACACTGCGACTGGTCGCTGCGCAGGGGGCCGACGGGCTCTATCGGGGCGACTGGGCCGGGGAGGTTGCCGAGAAGGTGCAGGCGCTGGGCGGGACGATCTCGGCTGCCGACTTTGCGGCGTATCGCCCGATCTGGGAGGATGCGCAGACGACCGCGTTTGCCGGGTATCGGGTGGTTTCGCTCGGGCAGGAAGAGCTTGGTGCGACACAGCTGATCGAGGGGCTCGGGCTTGCCGAGGCGGCCGGGCTGACCGGCGACGGCACCGACACCGAGAGTGCCGAAACCAAGAACATGCTCATGCAGATAAGCAAGCTCTCGCATGTGCTGACGAGCGGGACCAACCTTACACCGGAAGACCGGGCCGAGCTGGCGGCTCTTCATCTGCCGGACATAATAAAGGCCGGCTGGGAGGTTGGTCTTTATAATGATGTGCAGGGGCGGGAGTCGCAGGACCATTCGGACTCGGTTGTCGCCTGGGACCGTGACGGGAACATCGCGGTGCTGGTCCATTCGATCAACACGACATCTTGGGGCGACCTGGGCCTGTTCGTTGGGGGCGTGTCGATCCCGGACTCGGGCTGCTTTCAGCAACTGCGGGCCGAGCACGCCGGGCCGGGCGGTCGGCTCAGGAACCTGACCAACCCGGTCATCGTGTTCCGTGATGAACAGCCCGTGATTGCGGCGGGGGCGATCGGTGCTGGGCTGCACGAAGTGATGTTGCAGAACCTGATGTCGGTGTTGGTGGGCGGGATGGACCCCCGCGAGGCCGACCGCAAGCCGAAGTTCTGGGGGATCGACTACACGCCGACGCCCGAGGGCCAGTTCGCGTTCTTTATCGAGCAGGGCACTTTCTCTGCGGCATTTCTCGAGGAGATGCTCGCATTGCAGCAGCCGCTTGTGCCATTGTCGCCAGTCGCAGCGACCTCGAGGAAGGGGTACTGGGTGGGGATCCGCAAGACACCCGCCGGGCTCGAAGGCAGCTCGCCGCGGTATTTCAATGGACTGGCAGAAGGGCAGTAGGCGGGCAGCATGAACACCCTTCTCCCGGAAGAGAGGGGGAAAGACGCACCTCCCCCGGCACCCGGCATCGCCCCCCTCTGCGCACTCCGCGTCCCCTCTCTGTGGCCCCTGCGTTCTGCTTTTCCCCAGCTTTCCCGCCTTCTTTTGAGCTCTTCGCGGACTTCGCGTTCAATACCGGGTGTCAGAGCCCTCAGCCGATGCCGTCCATCGCGGCCAGCATCTTGAGCATGTCGATGCATCGGTAGGAATACCCCGCCTCGTTGTCGTACCAGCTCACGATCTTGAAGAAGCGGTCGCTCAGCTCGATCGCGGCGGCGGCATCGTAGATCGAGCTGTGCGGGTCGCCGATGAAGTCACTCGAAACCACCTGCTCGTCGGTGTAGGCAAGCACGCCGGCCATCGAGCCCTCGCTTGCAGCCTTCATCGCCGCGTTGATCTCGCTCAGGCTGGTGGCCTTGGCGGTGCGGAAGGTGAGATCGACACACGAGACATCGGCGGTCGGCACGCGGAAGGCCATGCCGGTGAGCTTGCCCGCAAGCGCGGGGATGCACAGGGCGACGGCCTTGGCAGCGCCGGTGCTCGAGGGGATGATGTTCATGTAGGCGTTGCGGCCACCGCGCCAGTCCTTTTTGCTCGGGCCGTCCTGGGTGGGCTGGGTGGCGGTCGCGGCGTGGATCGTCGTCATCAGCCCCTCATCAAGC
>JAJRZG010000318.1 GCA_024275365.1 Planctomycetota bacterium
ACCGCCCAGCAGGTCGGGGATGTGCCCCGCATCGCCGGGCCGGTCTCGCTGGTTGTTGCCAACGACGGCTCGCAGCACATCGCGGGTGTGAGTGCCGAGGGCGAGGTGATCCATCTGTATTGGCTGCCGGACGGCTCGGACTTGTGGCGGGCGGAGAACCTGACAGCATTGGCGATCAAGTAACGAATGGTGTTTTGGGGTGAATACAAAGAAAGGCGGATTCACCACAGAGGACACGGAGGTTCACAGAGGAAAGGCAGGAAGACTTGTGGTGGCACGGCTCTCCGAGCCGTGCGAGTTCTGGAGAAAGGATTTGACTCACGGCTCGGAGAGCCGTGCCACCATGTGCCTTTCTCATCTTTGCCTTTCCTCTGTGAACTTCCGTGTCCTCTGTGGTAAAACTCTTGTTCTTTCTTCGCGCTCTTCGTGACCTTCGCGTTCCACGCTTCTTCTACCCACCGATCACGATTCTTCGAGCGCTTGCCGATACCGCTGCATGACTTTCGTCCGTGTCAGGATCGCCATCGGTAGGGTCGGGTCGATCGGGCTGACGACGGCCAGGCTTCCGACCTCATGTTTGGCAAACTTGTCCATCACCGTGTCGAGTGTTTCGTCGCGGCGGATCAGGGGCAGGTCGGTCTGCATCACCTCGGCGACCAGCAGCAGCGGGATCGCCTCGCGGTCGAGCAGGGCCGTGCGGATATCGCCAGCGGTCACCATGCCGATATAGGCACCGGTGCCCTCTTCAACGACCACGAAGTCGGGCACATGGTGGTGCGCGTGCATCGTAATGAGTTTGCTGAGAGGATCGGAGGCGTAGATCGGCTCGGGGGGCAGGGCGGTCAGCTCGCACGAGGCAGCGGTGATGCGGCGCATGACGGTCAGGTCGCGGGCACCTCCGATGGTGAACCCCGCCCGACGGAGCCCGAAGGTATAGATCGAATCGCGCTCGATAATCTGCGCGATCGCGGTGGCGATGACGGCTGCCAGCATGATCGGCAGCACGACATAGATATTCCGTGTCATCTCAAACAAGATCAGGATCGAAGTCAGCGGCGCGTGCGTTGCGCCCGCGACGACCGCTGCCATCCCGACGAGTGCGTACGACGCCGGGGTCGAGCCATTGGGGATGAGCGAGAGGGCTTCGAGCAGTTGCCCGAGTGCTGCCCCGGTGGTCGCGCCCAGGAAGAGGCTCGGGGCAAAGACACCGCCCGACCCACCCGAAGCAAGGGTGAAGGTCGTCGCGACACCCTTGATGATGACCAGCCCGATGAGGACCACGGTCATGAGGAGCATTGCCTTATATCCGTCTTCGAGATGATAGGAATCCGGATTGAGCAGCAGGTGGATGGTGGAGTAGCCGTTGCCATAGAAGGCGGGCACTTCGTTTTGCCCGAGCATATCGGTAAAGAACGACCGCTCGGCAAACACGAACCCCAGCCCCAACAGCCCGATTGCCAGCCCACCCGAGACGGTTTTGAGCAGTGCCGGGACCTTCCATGCGTCGTAGAGGTCTTCGCCTTTGTGGAGCATTTTGTTAAACCCGACTGCGACGAGGCCACAGACCGCCCCGAGCAGGATGTAGGAGGGCAGCTCGATCCAGACGAACTGGTAGCCGTGCATGGCATCATTGACGGTAAAGATTGCGACATTCTCTCCGAGCAGGCGTTGGGTCGCGATCGCCGAGAAGACCGATGCCACGACGATGGGCGTGAAGGTCTTGAGCGAGAAGTCCCGCAGCAGGATCTCGAGGACGAAGAAGACCCCGGCGATGGGGGCGTTAAAGACCGACGAGATGCCGGCTGCGGCCCCGCACCCGACAAGCGTCTGCATGTGCTCGCGGCTGATCCGGAGCCACTGCCCCCCGACCGACCCGATCACCGCCCCGATCTGGACGATCGGTCCCTCGGTCCCCGCCGAGCAGCCCGACCCGACGGTGAGGATCGACGCGACCACCTTGACGACCCCGACACGGGCCTTGATGACTCCGCCCCGGCTGATGAGGGCCTTGATGACCTGCGGGACGCCGTGCCCCTTGGCATCAGGGGCGAAGTTGACGATCAACAGCCCGGCAAAGAACATCCCGATCACCGGGATGGCGAGCACCCCGATCACAAGATTCCCACTGCTCAACCCAAAGACATAGTGCTCGAAGGCTGCCAGACCCTTGGTAAAGCCGACCGCCCCAAACCCGGTCAGTGTTCCGATAATCGCTGCCAGAAAGACGAGGTACCACTCCGCGCGGAAGCAAAGGCGGCGGACAAAGGCGCTGAGTCTCTCGAAGGGGCGGTGGGGCATGGGCCGAACACTCTATGCAGGTGTGGAGGCCGGATGCTGTCCGGGATCACTGCGCAGAGAGAGAATGAGGAGAAGAAGGAGAGATGGAAGCCGCGAGTGATGGCACCCCGGAACTCGTGTGCAGATTGTCACGCAATCGGGCCACCGGCCGTGGGTTGTGGGTGCCACTGGTCGAAGACCAGTGCCGGACTGTGCAACATCTCTGACCACAACCGGCACGCTCGCACTGGACTTTGTCCAGTGGCACCCGTCATTGGCCAGTCATACGGCCATCCGCCGAATCCGTCGATTCCCGTGCTGTGTCTGGTGTTCAGCTACCGAGAACCGCCCACGGGTTTGCGTCTGGTCGTTACCTTTCTTGCGAGGGTCTGGATTCTCTGGTGTGATCCATCGAAGAGGATGTTGAGCGAATGTTCCACCAAATCCAGTGCGTCAAAAACATCATCCTGACTGATCGATCTGCCATGTGTGCCCGCGTTTCCAATCCACTTGGCTGCAAGCAGCGGCTTTTGGGTCGATGAGTACTTGTTAGGAAGGAGTCCGATCCGCTCATCCAAAGACAAACGGGGTCGTCGGCGCTTTCCCTTCCCCTTTCCGCGCTTGGTTTTATTTACACGAAGAGAGTCGAGCGATGCCTCAATCGTGGAACGCAACGCGTTCACGCATGCGCCACGGTCGTTCCAGAACAGCCCGAACGCTCTCAGCAACTCATCCTTGACCTCCGCAGGAAGATCGTTACTCAAGACAAACAGCATAGGTGCCGGGCAGATCGAGTCGGGCGTGTACGATTTCTCGTACCGCTCATCAATTGGAATGCCGGTCTGAGGATCCCACACACACTCGTGAGACACAGCACCACTGCCACTTACCGCCGCGATCTCGCGGCAGGAATCACTACTACATTGGGCGAAACAGATGAATCGGAGTTCTATCCACTCTGGTTCCCAAGCATCGTACTGATGGTTGCTCTTGGAATCACTGGTCTCTAAGGACTTGAAGGATCCTTTGGCGAGCTGCAAGGTTCCCTGACCACACTGGCCACACTGCCAAGGCGGGAAACGGGTTTTATAGATAGGCTGTTTGTACAGGCTCCGATTGACCGCCATTCTCAGATTCCCGTCGGTTGTATGGGTCGGCAAGCCGCCGCTTACTTCCCCTCGTTAATCGCTGCCTGCGCCGCTGCCAGCCTGGCGATCGGCACGCGAAACGGCGAGCAACTGACATAATCAAGCCCGATGGCGTGGCAGAAGTGGACACTCGCCGGGTCGCCGCCGTGCTCGCCACAGATGCCGACCTTGAGCTCCGGGCGTGCAGCCCGGCCCTTCTCGGTGCCCATGCGGACAAGCTGCCCGACGCCGGTGATATCGAGTGATTCGAACGGGTCGCACGGGAGCAGGTCCTGCTGGAGGTAGTCGGGCAGGAAGGTGTTGATGTCGTCGCGCGAGTAGCCATAGGTGAGTTGCGTGAGGTCGTTGGTCCCGAAACTAAAGAAGTCTGCAACCTCGGCGATCTCGTCTGCGGTGAGGGCCGCCCGGGGGATCTCGATCATCGTCCCGATCTTAATATCGAGCCGACTCTTATATTCCATCTCGGCCTTGACCTCGGCGATGGTTTCTTCGATCTGGCCGCGGAGCAAGGCGAGCTCTTGCCGCGTCCCGACGAGGGGGACCATGATCTCCGGGCAGGCCTTGACCCGCTCAGCAGCACACTCGATGGTCGCCTCGACGATCGCCCGGACCTGCATCCGCAGGATCTCGGGGTAGGTCACCGCAAGACGGCACCCCCGGTGCCCGAGCATGGGGTTCGATTCGTGCAGCACCGCGACGCGGGCCTTGATCTTGCGGATCGGGACCCGCATAACCGCTGCCATTTCTTCCTGGGCCTTGGACTCATGGGGCAGGAACTCGTGCAACGGCGGGTCGAGCAGGCGGATCGTCACCGGCAGGCCCTTCATCGCCCGGAAGATGCCGACGAAGTCTTCCCGCTGGTAGGGCAGGAGGTTGGCGAGTGCTTTCTCGCGGTCTTCGAGCGTCTCAGCGAGGATCATCTCGCGCATCGAGCGGATTCGGTCGCCCTCAAAGAACATGTGCTCGGTGCGTGTGAGCCCGATGCCTTGCGCGCCAAACTCGCGGGCCCGCTTGGCATCCTAGGGTGTGTCGGCGTTGGTCCGCACGCCCATCGTTCGGTATTTATCCGCCCAACGCATGACCTTGGAAAAATCGCCCGACATGGTCGGCTCAATAGTCGAGAGCGAGCCGGCGATCACTTCCCCCGTCGAGCCATCGAGCGAGATGACATCCTCCCTGCCATAAGTTTTGCCACCGACAGCAAAGGTGCCTTTCCACGCATCTATTGTGATATCACCTGCGCCCGCAACGCAGCACTTGCCCCACCCACGCGCTACGACCGCCGCGTGGCTGGTCATGCCGCCGGTGCTGGTCAGGATGCCCACCGCCGTGTGCATGCCCTCGACATCCTCGGGGCTTGTTTCCTTGCGGACGAGGATGACATCCTCCCCCGCATGTGCCCGTTCCACCGCTTCGTCAGCGGTGAATGCCGGCTTGCCCACGGCCGCGCCGGGTGAGGCGGGCAGGCCCCTGGTCAGCACGGTTGCCCGGGCCTTGGCTTTGGGATCAAAGCTGGGGAGCAGGAGCTGGGTGAGGTCTCCCGCGGGGATGCGGAGCAGCGCCTCCTTCTCGTCGATGCAGCCCTCCTTGACCATGTCGCACGCGATCTTGATTGCCGCAGCCCCGGTGCGCTTGCCGGTGCGTGTCTGCAACATATACAGCGTGCCGGTCTCGATGGTGAACTCGATATCCTGCATATCCCGGTAGTGTGTCTCGAGAGTTGTCTTGATTTTGAGCAGTTGGTCATAGATTCTTTTGTTCCACTTGGGCATGGCGCTGACATCTTCAGGCGTGCGGATGCCCGCAACGACATCCTCGCCCTGGGCGTTGATGAGGAACTCGCCAAAGAAGACATTTTTGCCCGTCGAGGGGTCGCGGGTAAAGGCAACACCCGTGCCCGAGTCGTCACCCATGTTGCCAAAGACCATGGACTGGATATTGACCGCTGTGCCCGTGAGGCCGGCGATGCCACTGAGCCTGCGGTAGCTGATCGCCCGGTCGGCGTTCCAGCTCTTAAAGACCGCCTCGATCGCCAGTTCGAGCTGCTTGAAGGGGTTCTGCGGGAAGTCTTGGAGCGACTGCGCCTTGATGACATCCTTATACCGATCGCACAGGTCAGCGATACCTTTTTCGGGGACATCGTTGTCTTCGGTGACCTTGTACTTTTTCTTGAGGACATCAAAGGCCTTCTCGAAGTGGTCGTGGTCAACGCCGAGTACGACATTGCCAAACATGTTGAGCAGCCGGCGGTAGGCGTCATAGGCGAAGCGTCGGTTCCCGGTCGCCTCGGCAACACCCTCGACAGACTCGTCGTTGAGCCCGAGGTTGAGGATGGTGTCCATCATGCCCGGCATAGAGACCGCCGCGCCCGATCGCACACTCACCAGCAGCGGGTTGTTCTTTTCGCCAAAGACCTTGCCGGTTTCTTTCTCGAGGGTGGAGACATGCTTGTGGACCTCATTCATCAGGCCGTGGGGAAGCCGCTTGCCCGCCTGGTAATAGGCAGAGCAGGTCTCGGTCGTGATGGTGAACCCGGGGGGCACGGGCAGCCCGATTGAGGTCATCTCGGCGAGGTTGGCACCCTTGCCACCGACGAGTTGTCGCATCGAGGTGTC
>JAJRZG010000044.1 GCA_024275365.1 Planctomycetota bacterium
CAATGGCTACGACTTCCCGGCGCTGGTGTTTGGGCCACTGGCAGCGATCCCCTTCAATGTCGGGGGGCTGGTCTGCGCAGCAGCGTTCGAATCGGTCGTCCGGGCGGGACTGCTCGAAGAGGGGCAGTCTGCGGTGCGAGACAACCTCGGCGTCTATTACCCGATGCTCATTGCGCAGGCGAGCCTGGCTGCGGGCATCATCGCGGGGCGGATACGGGCGACGGGGCACCTGCTTGCCGATCGGACGATTCTGATGGTGCTGGGGGTGGTGCTGGCCAACAGCGTGCTTGGAATAACCTGGGCATGGTGGGCGAACTAACGAGTAGAGACACGAGTATCGTTGAGAATCATGTTCTGTGTGCCACGGCCATTCTGGCTGTGTGAGTACCACAGAGGCTACTGAACATGGTTCTGCGAGTGGCACATGGTGAGCCGCGGGTGTATTTGGCTGTTCTCACAGCCAAAATGGCCGTGGCACACCTGGGTCGTATCTTCGTCCGATGCTCTATCGAGTTTCGTCTTTGTCGAATCCAAGGCCGTTGAACCTGGCGTTGCTGCCACGATCGACCTCGACGAGGCCTTGCTCTGGATCGGTGACGACATACCCGAGGTCTATGAGTGTGTGGGTTGTCAGATGCCCATCGAGGAAGGCGACGGTTGCTTTGCCGCCGTGGCGGTTGTGGGCGGGGCTTGGGCCGTCGCTTGTCGCAAAGGTCGTTGCCCCGTTGCGGCGGGTGTCGAGGCGGGGAGGATCAACGACATAGGCGTGGTCGCGTGCGCCCTGCTCGGCCCGGGCGCGTTGTGAACCGGAGCTGTCGGCGATGGCGACCGTGTCAAAGGGCACGAAGACCTTTGTCATCCGGACGGGGTAGTTGGCAAAGGTGTCGTTGGGTCCTTCGAGCCGGGTGTTGCCGAGGTAGTGGTAGTTGTAGCCGTAGGACCCGTTGCGGAGCACCTGAATCTCTCCCGAGCGGAGGCTGACAAACTCGTCGATTCTTTGGCTCGGGTCGAGGAAGACCTCGTTGTCGAGACGGTCAAAGTCGTCGGTGGTGAGGAAGTCGTTGTACTCATCTGCGTTGCTGGGCAGGTAGGGGACGCCGACGAACTCACCGAGTGGCCACTGCCAGCGAGCCCGGGGGCGGCCGGAGTCTTCGTGGACGGCTCCGCGGGGCAGGCGCATGGGAGGGAGTGAACCGGTGTTGGTGTCTGTGTACATCGCGAGCCCCTGGCCGAGGGAGCGGAGGTTGGCGAGGTTGCCCGCTGCGCGAGCGGCTGCGCGGGCCTTGCCCAAGGCCGGGAGGAGGATCCCGATGAGCAGGGCGATGATGGCGATGATGACGAGGAGTTCGATGAGCGTGAAGCCGGGGGTTTTGCGGGACATATTGGTCTCCAGTTCGCTGTGGCAGAACACTACTGCGAATGAGACTCAATATCAACTAAATGGAGATGGATTTCTCAGGAATGCTGCGAGGGCGGGGATGCGGCGGCTATGAGGAGTGCTTCCTTGCAAGCCAGGCATGGAGCTTTGGTGCGGGCCAGGTGTTGATGCACTGAGCGGGTGGCAGCCAGCCTCGGCGGGCGGTGGCGATACCGAAGCGAAGGTTGTCAAAGTCGGTGGCTCGGTGTGTGTCGCAGTTGATGGCAATGAGGCACCCGGCATCGACCGCAGCACGGACATGCGTATCCCGCAGATCGAGGCGGAGCCAGTGGGCGTTGATCTCAAGGGCGACGCTGTGCTCTTTGGCCGCCGTGATGATGTCATCGATCGCGGGCTCGAGGCCCCGGCGTTTGTTGATGAGCCGGCCGGTGGGGTGGCCGACGATGTTGACATGGGGATTCCCGATCGCGGCGAGCAGGCGTGCTGTCGCGGTTGGGGCATCTTGGCTGAGTGAGGCGTGTGGGCTTGCGACGACGATATCGAGCCATGCAAGGGTCTCGTTGTCGTAGTCGAGAGAGCCGTCGGCGAGGATGTCGACCTCGGAGCCGTGGAGGATGGTGATGTCGGTGGTGTGCGCGCGCAGGTGGTCGATCGCGTTGCGCTGCGCGCGGAGGCGGGTGAGGTTGAGGCCGTTGGCGATGACGGCGCTTCGGGAGTGGTCGGTGACAGCGATGGTGTGGAAGCCTCGATCGCGGGCGAGGGTGACGAGGGATTCGAGTTCGAGTGAGCCATCGGAGGCGGTGGTGTGCGCGTGGAGGTCGGCCTTGATATCGGCGAGCTCGACGAGTGGGGGTGTTTCGGTGAGTGCGAGTTCGCCACGGTCTTCGCGGAGCTCTGGGGGGATGGCTGGCAGGCCGAGTGCGTGGTAGATTTCCTCTTCGGTTGAGCTGGCGACGGGGGCGATACCGCGTTTTTGGGGCGGGGTTTTGTCGGCTTTGTCTTCGGGAAAGAGGCCGTACTCGTTGAGGGTGAGGTTGTGTTTGAGGGCGAGTTGCCTGAGCCTGACATTGTGTTCTTTAGAGCCTGTGAAATACATATAGGCTGCGCCCCACGAGGTTTCGGGGATGACGCGGAGATCGACCTGGACGCTCGGGCGTTCTTCGGCATCGCCTGATGCACCCTCGAACTTCCAGCGGCCGAGATCGACATCAAGCTCGAACCGGATGGTTGACTTGGTCGGCCCCGAGGCGACTACCGCAACGAGGCCGGGCATGGTCGTGAAGGCCTCTGTCGCGGCTTGGGGTTCTGTTGCGCAGACAAGAATGTCGATATCGCCGATGGTTTCTTTGCCTCGGCGGAGAGAGCCGGCGTAGGCGGCGCGGGTGATGCCCTCGATGGTGCGCATGTGTTCGATGATGCGCTCGGCGACGGGCAGAGCGACACCGAGGTAGAGGCGGCCGGTGTCCTGCTCGGCAAAGGCGATCGCGCGGGTGAGTTTTTCGACTGCCTTTTTGCCCATGCGGGGGAGTTCGAGGATCGAGCTGTCAGCGATGATGGCGTTGAGGCCTGCGAGGTCGGTGATGTCGCGCTCCTGCCAGAGCATGCGGACGGTCTTGGGGCCAAGGCCCGGGATTCGGAGAAGCAGCATGAGACCGGCGGGGACCTGGGCTGCGAGCTTTTGGTGTTCGGAGATGGAGCCTGAGTTGGCGAGTTCGATGAGTTTGTCGGCGATTTTGGGACCGATGCCTTCGATGGCGAGGAGCGAGGGGCGGTCATCAGCGAGTGTGCTGAGGTCTTTGGTCTGGTCTTTGATGGCGCGGGCGGCTCGGGTGTGGGCGTTGATTTTAAAGGGGTTTTCACCGAGCAGTTCGAGCATCTGAGCAATTTCGGTGAGCAGGCGGATCGCGTCGCGGTTGAAACTCATGGGGGATGGTAGATGGTGCGGCGGAGGGAAGAATCCGTTTTCTTGTTGTGGATACAGAGATTGATAGAGGAAAGAAGAGAAGGCAGTTTTGCCACAGATGAACACAGATGAACACAGATAAAGGCAAGACAGAGTCGGAAAGAGCGATTCTCAGTGAGGATTGATTACAAACTCCACACAGGCTCGAAGAGTCTGCCATCACTTGTCTTCCTGTCTTTATCTGTGTCAATCTGTGTTCATCTGTGGTTAAAAGGCTTTGGTTTTCTGCCTTCACTCTGCGAACACTCGCGCCCCACCGTTGTGAGACACTCACGGGCGGGTGAGACGCCCACCCCACTGTCAGGTGTTTGTATTTTTCTTGCGGGCTGGCTTTGGTGTGGGCTTGGGTGTGGGTTTGGGTGCGATGAGGGCGGGGTCGGGTGTGTCGTTGGCTTCTGGTGGTGGGGTTGGTGGCAGGGCGTAGAGCGCCACGATCCGGGACTCGATCTCTGCAACGAGTTGTTCGCGGTCTTCGGGCGCAACCATGACCAGCGCAGCGACCCACCGCCGGGCCAGCTCGACACCACCCTCTCGCATGAGTTCAACAATGAGTCTGAGGTGATCGTTTGGGCAGAGCGTCGGCAACGACTCGGACTCGGTCGGTGTGCTCGGCGGCTCTGGGGTCTTGGGCATGGGGCAGGGTTTCCTTCAGTGTTGAGTCAAGGGGAGTTGCACGGACGCGGACCTCAAGCATCTGCATGAGCAGCTCAAGCCGATCGACTCGGTCGATGAGCATCTCGATGGTCTTGGCCATGGCAGCGAGGAGTTCGGAGGCCTCGGCATCGCGGAGCGCAGCCTTGCGGATGTCTGCGGATCGCATGGGGCCTTTGCCTGTGAGGATCCACTCGGCGTTGATTGCGAGTGAGGCGCACAGGGCTGCAAGAAACTCGACGCTCGGAGGCTGTCCCTGCATGTAGCGGCGAACGGTCTCGGCGTTGGTCTCTGTGAGCTCGGCGAGGTGGCGGTAGCTGCGGTTGCCGGCGGCAGTGTTGAGGCGGTCGTGAAGTTCCGTCATGGGCATGTTCGCACTCTCCTGGAAAAACTATACCAGAAAGTGTGTGATGCGTGTGTATCCTGTACGACCTGCGCTTTCTGGAGGTCTCCAGTGGGGAATATGTCAGGTATCGCAAGCCCAGGGATCAGAATCCCTGGGCTTTGGGTGGTGAGAGTTTATC
>JAJRZG010000319.1 GCA_024275365.1 Planctomycetota bacterium
ACGACCTTGCACAGCCACGCCGAGAGGGCGGCTTCATGCGCCAGGATCGGGATGCGCGTGGCCGCCTTGAGCATCGCCTCCTGCACAACATCGAGGCAGAAGGCTTCATCGCGTCCGGTGAGGCGGCGGGCGGTGGCGTAGGCATGGTCGAACCAGCGTGCATAAAGCACGCCGAAGGCCCGCGTCTCGCCGCGGGCGATAGCGGTGGTGAGTGCTTTGGTCTCGTCGGGGGTTTGCGCGGCGATGGTGGGCGGCGGGGGGGGCTCGGGCGGTGCGGTTTTGGTCTGTGGCACGCCGTGTTCCGTGGGTTGGGGGTGGTGAGGGTGTTGAGGGAGTGTCAGGTGGCACGGCTCTCCGAGCCGTGCGGGTGCTCCACACGGCTCGGAGAGCCGTGCCACCATGCATATGGCTCGGAGAGTCCTGCCACCATGCAGACGGCGCGGAAAGCCGTGCCACCAGGAGCCGTACCACCATCTGGAAGGAGGGGTTGCGTCGTTCAGCGTCGACCACCTCTCCCCCCGCCGCTCTCCCCGCTGCCGGTGTCGAGCTTTGCGCTGAGCGTGGCGAGCTGGGCCTCGAGCATGGCGAGCCGTTCGCGGAGCATCGTGTTCTCTTTGCGGAGCGACTGGGCCTCCTCGCCCGTGCCGCCCCCGGCGACGATCCGGCGGGAGCGCTTGAGCGTGCGTTCGAGTTGTTTGACGCGCTCGACCGAGCGTTCGAGCCTGATCCTCCGTTCCGAAACATCGGCCTCGGCCTCGATGAGACCCAGTTGGGCAGTGTTGAGGTCCCTCGGAGAGGCAACATTCCGCGCAATCTGCTCTGTGACTCTTTCCATTTGCTGCTTGGCGATATCCATGCGTCCAATCGCCCGTCCCATCTGCACCTCGGCCATCTCGGCCTCGGCCCTGGCGTCGGCGAGTTGTTCTTCGAGGGCATCGGGGTTGGTGAGCCCGTGCATCTGCTGAAGGTCGCGGGCCCGGTCGCGGCGGGTGCGGACATCACGGGCGATCGCCTCGACGACCTGATTGGCTGTTGCAAGGGCTTGCTCGTTGCCGGCCATCACGAGGAGCCCCGACTCGGCGTGATACTGGACGCGGGCGGCGGCCGTCTCGCCCTCGGCGACGGCGAGGGCCGTCTCGACAGCGGTGAGGATCGTTTCCGCAGGCACGACGGCCTCGGGCGGGTCGCCGGGGAGGGCGGTCGTGATCTCTTTGAGGCTCAGAACGAGGATTTCCGTCGCACTGCTGGCGAATGGGCTCGCAGTCCCGCGGGACTTGACCTCGATGGAGTAGGCCAACGGCTGGCCCGGGTTCCCCGGATACTCCTGCATGGAGACAGAGTATTGGCTGGGGCCGACCTGATACTCCCCCGAGAGCAGGCGGAGCACATTGGCGAGCGGGACATCGCGCAGCTCGACGGGCCCCACCGGGATGGCGTCCGCCTCGCCCCGGATGAGGATGTTCGCCTTCCCCTCCTCGGAGGCCTCTTTGAGCGCGGCGATGCACTCCTCGAGCGTGCCGCCGGGGAAGGAGAGGGAGACGAGCAGCGCGTTTCGCTGCTCATCCAAGGCTCGTCTCTGTTCGAGTCGAATTGATGTGTTTTGCTCATAGGCCTTCTGCGCTTCGATTGACTGTGCGGCGGCGGTCGGCACGAGGCCGAGGAGGGTGCCTGTGAACACGAGGGCGGCGAGGGTCGTGGCGAGTCGTCGGGTGCTGGGCATAAGAAAAATCTCCGTGTGGTGGTATACCCGCGGCCTCGCGCCGGGGATTGTCTGCCATACAGACGCTGCTGCCCGCCGGTTTCGGCGCATCTTGGAAAAGAGTGTATTGCACGGGGGGGAGGGGGGAGCGTCCTGAGACCTGAGACCTGACTCTAAGTCCTGAGACGGATTCCACGAAGTATCTGCGTGTTGCTTTCCAGAACCCCGTTTCGGTTTCCGGCGTGTACCGCTTTGCACCCCGAAGTTTGCGCTTTGCACCCCGAACGGGGTGATCTTCAATAGCCGGGGGTGGAGCAACGCGACACCCCAGGTTGTGAGCGCAAGACCTTTGGCCCCCGGATGGGGTCCTCTTCCCGTGCAGTTCTCAAGAGCACCCCCACGAGCCGAGTGTCAAGGCCATGGCCCGGCATGGCCATGATCAGCCCCCCTCATCTCTCGTCATGGTCACCCAAAGCCATCAGGCTGTCCGACTATTCTACAGTCCATCAAGAATCCATTGGATTTCTCCGTCAGCGGTCGCAAACCGGCGGTTGTAGAGCACGAGGATCTGGTAGGCATAGATCGCCGCAAGGATCTGCGTGGCGTTGTTGTGCAGGCCACGGTGCCAGACATGATCGTGGAGATCGAAGAGGTTTTTGAACCACTCGTTGAACGGCTCGACGGTCTTCCGACGACGACGACTCAGACGACGGCCCAGCGAGCTGCGGAAGAACTGTTTTCGTGCGTGCCGACGCGCACGAGACACTCGGCGGTCGCGGTGACGCTCCTTGAGGTACGCATCATCATCCAACGGCGGATCATTAGGACGCCGGATCGAAGGACACACAAATCGGCGGCCGGTGCGGCGCGTGTCGTTATATTCAATCTGCTCGCCGTAGCGGTTG